>DVMP01000028.1 GCA_018714925.1 Candidatus Allocopromorpha excrementigallinarum | reverse complement strand
TTCACTAATTGAGGATATAACGGTAGTGAAACAGGGATTTTAGATCCTTCACCAATTTCAGCATAAATTCCTTTTCTTCTGGCATATTCAGCTCTTTTATTTCCATTTCCCAGAAACATCCAGAACCTGATTTGCATAATCAAACGTTTTAAAGTCATATGCACTCCTATCTTTACAAACGGATCAAATAATATATAAACTGACGATTCCTCACTCAAAACATCTTTTTATCACCTCAACCACAACCTCCTGCTCCTCCGCCGTCATCTTATTATCGCTCGGCAGGCACAGGCCTCTGTGGAAGATATCCATACTTATATCTAACGGCAGGCCGTCTGCGCCGAGGGTTCGAGTCTCAGTGGTGCCTCCTGTCTTCAGCAAGCCTTCCCTCGTCACGAAGGGGCTGTCTCTGAAGATAGGCTGGGCGTGCATCGGTTTCCAGATGGGACGCCCTTCCGTGTTGTATTCGAACAGCTTCTCCAGAATCTCCGTCGGGCAGCTTTTCCCCGGCTCTGAAATATAAGTTGCTTCCCGGTCGCTGCGGGTCTGGCTGCACATGGCGTCCTCGTCTATCAGCATGCAGGACATCCAGAAGTTGGGCTCCGAAGTTTCTTCATCGTAAGGATTGATGGTGGCAGGAAGGTCCTTGAAGCCTTCCCTGTATCGCTCATATATGGCTTTTTTCTGAGCTATATGCTCCTCCAGAAAGGGCATCTGTCCTCTGACCACGCCCGCGATGATGTTGCTCATGCGATAGTTATAGCCCAGATCTTCGTGCTGATACCATAATACGTTTTCACGGGCCTGATTAGACCATTTTCGCACCTTTTCGGCGGCCTCTTCATCCCCGGTGACAAGAACCCCGCCTGAGGTGCCTGTAATTATCTTGTTTCCGTTGAAAGAAAGGACATTGTACTTGCCGAAGGTCCCGGTCTGCTTCCCTTTATATGTAGCTCCCAGCGATTCTGCCGCATCCTCTATGAGAATAGCGCCGTATCTGTCGCAGATGGCTTTTATCTCATCCACTTTAGCGGGAGTGCCGTACAGATGTACCAGAACCACCGCCTTTGCATCGGGATACAATTGAAAAGCCTTTTCCAGTGCCTCAGGTGACATATTCCAGGTATCGTATTCCACATCTATAAAGACAGGGGATCCCCCTTCGTAGACTATGGGATTGACCGATGCGCTGAAGGTCATGTCGGAGCAGAAGACCTTGTCTCCACGCTGTACGCCTGCGGCCTTTATGGCCATGTGCAGCGCGGCTGTCCCTGTCGCAAGGGCCACCGCGTATTTGCACCCCAGTTTTTCACAGATTAGTCGCTCCACCTCGTTGATGTTGGCTCCTACCGTTGACATCCAGTTGGTCTCATAAGCCTCCTTTATATATTCAAGCTCCGGTCCGTGCATGGTCGGCGAACTAAGCCATATTTTTTCTTCAAATCTTTTTGTATCCACTTCTTTCTCCTCTGTCACTTAATGGTCTTTTTTTCTTCCTTTTTCTTCTCCACTATCTCCAGCCCCACCTGTGTCTCAACGGTCCGTCCCAGCAGGCTCAGCTTGAGCCAGGCCTTCCGCTTATGTCTGTCTATTTTCTTTATCAGGCCTTCCTTGCCTTTCAGCGGGCCTGTCTGAATTATTACTTTATCGTTTACGATGATGCCTTTGGACATGCCGACCACCTGTTCTTCCTTGCCCAGGTCCAGCAGAAAGTCCACCTCTGCCTCCGTCAGAGGCAGTATCTCGCCGTCGGCTTTGATAAGCTTCGTCAGGCCCACCACTCGCTTCAGTGCAAAGGGCAGTTTGTCTTTGGCGTCGCTCACCAGGAACACGTAGCCGGGAAACAGTATCCGTCTCTCCCTGTTCCACTTGCCGTGGTAGCGCTTCATCTGCTCGTAGTATGGAATAAAGCATTTTTCCAGTATCTCCGGCTCAATGAGCTTCTCGCACTGGAGTTTGATTTCTTCCTCGTTTCCCGTGCGGACTTGTATCACATACCACATAACGGATCTCCTTTACGGTCTTTCTTCAGTCTTTCACATTGGCCGGCGGTCATTGGTCCGCCCAGCCTGTATGAGCCCGCATCGCCTGCGGTCATCCGCCGAACGTTATACCCCCCCCATATAAAAGAGCATGCTTCGCCATACCGACTCCGCGCTTTTTTAAAAACCAGCAATTGCGCAAAGCCGGGTCAGTATCTTTCCCTTATGACACTCGGCGACCTCAAACGCGGCAAAGCGACGATTTCAGATCGACAAAGCTTGTTTCTTCCTCTTTTTTCCGGGAGTTTTTTCACCCTCAGGCTTTTCTCTCCCTTCGGGCCGAAAGGTCGGCACCATTTCCTCCACCAGCCCGATGATATCCCCTGTGCCTTCATAGCTGGCGCGTGCCAGCTTTTCCAGCTTCTTCAGGAAGTCCATCGTATCAAATGGTATCGGCTTACCTATATGTATCAGCTCATTGTCTGTTTTTTTCAATCCTTCTTCAGCCATCAGCTTTTCTTCAAAGAGTTTCTCTCCCGGCCGAAGCCCTACGTATTTTATCTTGATATCCACGTCCGGCTTGTAGCCCGACAGCTTTATAAGGTTCCTGGCAAGAGTGTCTATCTTCACCGGCGCGCCCATGTCCAGCACGAATATCTCGCCTCCCCAGGCGTAGGCTCCTGCCTGCAGCACCAGGCTGACAGCTTCCGGTATGGTCATGAAATATCTGATAATATCGGGATGTGTCACTGTCACAGGCCCGCCCGCCGCTATCTGCTTCTTGAACAGAGGGATGACCGAACCGTTGCTGCCCAGCACATTACCGAATCTGACCGCCACAAACTGAGTACATTTTTGATCCTTGTTCCTGTCACATTCTATCCTGATGCCGGCATCTGATTTCGGGGAACTGCTGGCGTCCGCCATGCCGCATATGTCACCCGTCATCCCTATCTCTATCCTTGGCAGTATGTCCATACGGCCTTCCTTACCGACGGCATCCATGCACTGTATCACCATCTCGCAGAGCCGCTTGCTGGCACCCATAATGTTGGTAGGGTTTACGGCCTTGTCAGTGCTGATGAGAACAAACCGTTTCGCTTCACATCTCATGGCCCAGTAGGCTGTCACGTAGGTTCCCACCACGTTGTTCTTTATAGCTTCGGCAGGGCTCGTCTCCATCAGCGGCACATGTTTGTGGGCGGCCGCGTGGTAGACGATGTCCGGCCTGTATTTTCTGAAGATCAGTTCCATCCGTCTGCTGTCCCTGACGGAGCCTATCAGCACGGTGAGAGCCAGCTCCGGATATTTGCGCTTCAGCTCCTGCTCTATCTCATATGCGTTGTTTTCATATATATCGAAGATTATCAGCCGCTTCGGCCTTCGCCCCGCTATCTGCCGGCACAGCTCGCTTCCGATGGAACCTCCGCCGCCGGTCACCAGAATGGTCTTTTCTTCCAGCTCCCGCATTATCTCGTCCAGGTCCACCTTGATGGTCTCCCGGCCCAGCAGATCCTCCACCGCCACCGGCTTCATCTTGCTCAGTGTCAGTTCACCGTTAGCCAGCTGGTATACGCCCGGCAGTATCTTCAGCTCGCAGCCCGTCTCCTTGCAGATGTCCAGTATGTCCCGCCGCTTCTCCGCCGACGCCGACGGCATGGCCAGCATTATCTGGTCTATTCCGTACTTTTCCGCGGCTTCCAGGATGCTTTCCCTGCCGCCTACGATGGGGATTCCCTCTATCAGTCTGCCCCATTTGTTGGGGTTGTCATCTATTACGCAGCGTGGCTTTGCCACCGCGCTGTTGGAACTTTTAAGTTCTTTTAATATCACCTGTCCTGCCGCACCCGCACCGATTATCATGGCGTTGTGGGACACATTCAGGTTCTTTTCACGTCGGGCCCGCTCCAGATTTATGTACCGGTACGCGAATCTTACGGCTGTCACCAGGCAGAACTGTATCACCGCGCCGAAGATGTAATATGAAATGGGCATCCGCAGCACAAAGACGGTTATTCCTATTACATGAAAAACCGTGGTTATCCCGGATGCCGCCAGTATACGATTAAGCTCGCTGAAGCTGGCGAAGCGCCACATGCTGTTGTACAGGTTTAACAGCCAGAAGATTATCAAAGAAAAGACTGTGTAGTATGGGGCAAATCGAAAGAAGGCGTTGAGATATTCCACCGGGATGGCGGAATAGGTCAAATCGAACCGCAGCATAAGGCCTGCAAAATATGAACCGTTTACCACGATAACATCGTAGATCATCAGGTATATGGCAACGGTCTTCCAGTGTTCCCACTTCTTTTTTCTCATCTCTGTCTGCTTCTGGTTCATAATATCCTGCTCAGTACGCTACAGCCCTTCTTACTGTGTCCTTACTTTGTTATCTTCTCCAGTATCCTCTCTGCACCCTTGCGTTCTCTATTTCCTGTTCGAGGATGTTATTTTTTAGTTTTTCTAAACAAAATTCGCAAACAAACATAGCCCTTCCCGCAACGCAACAAGAGCATGATATATTTATTATGGGCTACATCTCTCTGCAAAAAAAGTATTCAGGAATTTTTTCAGGCGGTATTTCCAGGACCTGATCTGCCAGTATACTTATCTCCTCCATCGTAAATTCCTTGCAATTACATAATTTCAGGAGATATTGCCGTTCCGGGATGTCCAGGAAAGCCGCCACCTCGCTGCTGGTCATACCCTTATGATCGACCGCATCTACAAGCTTTTCATAATTGAACCTGTAAATCATGTACATCATCTCTTCTTTCTTCCCTTTTGTTTAGAAGTTATAAACTATTATATACACCCCCTCCGCAAAAAGCAATACCTCCTTCTATAATTTGTGTTTAATAAGCGATAATGTCGCCTTATAAATTATCGAGGGAAATCGTGAAACACATTCCGTTTATAGCGCTGTAGCAGATGCCGCGGGACAGATACCGGCTCTTTACATGACTAAAAACGAAGCTCTGATGCGTTTGTCCGGTTGATGTTTTTTTAATTTGCTATTATAATATTTACGAAGCATATAAATATAAATAAGAGGGAAACGATGGGAAAAGCTACTTTTTCGGAAAGACTTAATCTCGTTATAAAAGAAAACAATATCAGGCAGGTCGATCTGTGCAGAAAGACCGGCATCGGCAAAAGCGCCATGAGTCAATATCTGAGTGGTTCTTTCGCTCCTAAGCAGCAAAATCTCTATGAGCTGGCACGCGCCCTCAACGTTTCGGAGGCGTGGCTCATGGGGTATGATGTCCCGCGGGAAAGAACAGCCGCAAAAGCTCCTCAGGGTTCCTCGGAGGCTTTCTATTTTACTGCACCGGATGACAGCATGCTGAACATGCATATACCAAAGGGGGCTCGCGTTTTGATCCAGAAAACCGACTTCATAGAATCCGGCCAGGTGGTTTGCCTCACGGCGAGCGATTCGAAGCCCTGCCTGCGAAAGCTACACAGGCAAAATGACCTGCTCCTGTTCATTGCCGCCTCTTCATCAGATGAATACCCTCCTTTGATCTGCAAAAACTCCGATCTCTCGGACGGCTCCCTGAAAATCAAAGGTGTAGCTGTCGAGGTCGCTATAGATCTCTAAAATTCATAGTCCATTCTGTTTCTGCCTAAGTCTTAATCAAAGTTTTAGTTCCGGAAATTTTGGGGCATATTTTATGGGGGCATTTCCAAAATATTGAAGGGAATTTTTAGGCTGCCTTTAGAAAAGCAAAATGGGAGATCGAATCTGAAAAATCCGATCTCCCATTTTGTTTTTTGATTATCTCTGTCCCAGAAAACTTTTATTCCCCAATTTTTAAAAGCCTATCTGCTCCTTCTCTTCAGCGCAACTCCGGCTCCTGTTCCCGCTGCTCCCATGAGTCCCAGCAGGAGGGCCAGGCTGAACGGATCTCCTGTCTTAGGAGAGCCCTGGTTCTTGTCCGCTCCGGCGCCGTTTTCACCGGCAGGCGGAGTCTGCTGGCCTGTTCCGGCGTTTTCCGCCTTTTCCACCAGCACCTCATACAGATACACGTTTGATTCGCCGGCAACTACAGTAACCGTCATCTCCTTTGCCACTCCGCCCCAGTCGATTACATTATATCCTTCAGGGAAGCTTTCAAGAGAGAAATTTTCTTCGTATATCCATGTGAATTCTCCCGCAGGGGCCATCAGCTCCATAGAATCTCTGGCTATAGGCTCTCCGCCGGGCTCGGTAACGTAATCTATTATCAGGCTTATCTGGTGGGTAACCTCATATGTTCCCGTTTCTTCATCAAAGACCATACCGGTTACGTTTTCAGGGTTTGATACGGTCGCGGCCGCTCCGTCCCTGATGGCCACAGGTATAAAGTTGCCCGCGTTGTCAATCACATCAATGGCAAGCATGCTGACTCCTTCGCCAAAGTTCACGCCTACCTCATTATCAGGTACTTCCGCTGTATTTTCAATGAAGATACCTCCCTGCTGAACGCCTGAGAAGAAGAGCTGAGTATTGTCCGCTATATCAGCAACACTTCCTGTTTTATTTCCTCCTATCTCTCTGCTGTCAACGTTCATAGCATACCATGAATTGTTTCCTGTAATGAATTCCATATCGCCGCCTATGGTCACCTTGGAGGCACCCACTACGAGAGGGGCTCCTGAATTCGCGTTCGTATGATCAAGAGTCAGGTTTTCCAGAACCACTCCCTCTGAATTATATACGTTAAGGGCGTGTCTGTTCTGATCAGTCGTTTTAATGGTTCCGTTTTTAACTGTTACGTTATCCGCGACAACATCTACCAGGTGACTGTTGCTGCTGGCATCCTCGTCATATACAAAATTTTCGGAAGCTGTTATCTCAAAATTGTTGAGATCCAGTGTTATTCCTTCCTTATTAAGGGAAAGCTTGCTGTCAACAGCTGTATTCTTAAGAAGCGTTACTGTTCCACCTTCTTCAACCGCCGCTGGTAATGATGTATATCCAACCCCGTTAACTGTTGCCACAGCAAAGGTCTCTATACCGGCTTCACCCTCATTGTTATCGAGAGTAACCAGGTGCTTGTCTGTTCTTCCTCCGGAGGTAGCTCCATCGTCAACACCGTAATAGTTGGCAACATTGCTGAATACAGATTCCGCAATTGTTATACTGTTTGCAGCCGCTTCCGAATTGCTTACAAAATTACAGTAAACTGCATCATACAAATCGGTGAAGGTACAGTTTCTAAGCTCCACACTGACATTTTCCGCATTTATCCCTGTTATAACGGCATGTCCGACCTGCTGGCCTTTATTTGCTCCCTGGAATTTCACATTTTCAACGGTCAGGGAGGTTCCCGACTGAAGACCTTCGGTTACATTAAAACTGTTAAACGCCGCGGTTGCTCCCGGCGCGAGAGTTATCTGCTTTTCCTCTCCTTTGATCTTAACAGTCGCGCCGGCTGCTATATTGACATAGCTGTCAAGCACGATATCATCTAGCAGAGTTATTTCACTGCCGTCAGCTGCATCAACTGCCTCCTGAAGGGTACCGTACTCCGTCCCTCCTACAGCCGCCACCTTCGCGCCTTCTGTTTCGCCGCTGTTTGTGGTTTCATCAGCGCTTACCACTGTCGGCAGCATTGCCATAACCATGATTGCCGCCACCAGCACAGAAAGCCATTTTCTCTTTTTCATAACGCTTTCTTCCTCCTCATTCTTTAAATTTCTGTCGGATAGTATTATCAGCAATTTACGCAACGTAAATACGCCATATAATAGTATGTCTCTATTATACTACCCCCCCCTATTAATCAAGAGTATTGTATTACATCCCGCGGGCTGTTTGTTACATCCGGAGAAAACCAAAAGAAAAAAGCGCCCTTTTTCAGGGCGCGTCGTGGGAACGCCGCAGGCGTTCCCTAAATTAAGCGCTACTCAGGAGGAGGCGGAGGTCAGCTTCAGTCCTATTATTCCCGTCAGTATCAGGGCGACGAAGAGCAGCCTTGAAGGGGTTGCCGCTTCCTTGAACAGTATTATTCCCACTATAACTGACCCCAGAGCGCCTATGCCGGTCCATATGGCGTAAGCCGTTCCCAGGGGAAGCTGCTTCATAACGTGGGCGAGAAGAAGAAAGCTAAATATCATACCGATAATTGTCAGTACGGAAAACTTAAGAACTGTGAAGCCTTCCGAAAATTTCATACATGTGGCCCAGAAAACCTCAAGAAGTCCCGCGCATACAAGATATACCCATGCCATCTGTGTCACCTCCTTTCAGAACAGTACCGCCGCGGACTGTATCTCCACAAAAAAAGCGCTGAAGCTTCGTATCTTCTAAGGCCTACTGATACAAAACCCAACGCTTGATTTACCCGGCGGCAAATAAATTTTATTTACTTGTTAACGGCAGTATATCAAAGTCCTCCTGCCATGTCAACTTTTCACCTGTTTTCCTGTTCTCCTATTTTCCAAGAAGCTCCAGCAGCTTCTTTTCGTTCTGGTCGTCGGCATATTCGGAATCCATTTCCCTTATTCCCGCAGGGAACTCGTACTTGGCGAGTCTCTCAACGAAAGGATCCGGGTCAAAGTGCTCAGGTCCCCATACGCCTGAGGCCGACCATATGCCCTTGGCCACAAGCTCCATCATAATAACAGGACCTACGGCCGTCTGAGCCACTACCGAGTTTGTGGTGTATTTCTTTATACACTCCTGATTGTCGGCCACCTGGTAAAGATATACGGATCTGTACTTTCCATCCTTCCAGCCTGTTACCCATGTGCCGGCGCAGCCCTTTCCCGTCATTGTCATGGTGGCGTCAACAGGGCTTGGGATTACCTTGCAGACAAAATCCCTCGGAGTTATCTCGCTGTCTCCTACCTTGATCTTTGTCCTCTTGTCGGCAAGACCGTATTCATGAAGCACAAGAAGCTTTCTTCTGAATTCGGCCGGAACGCCGTATTTAAAGGTGACTCTGTTGCAGTCTATTTCTCTCGGCACGAGAAGCACCTCCTCATGCTCAACGTTTACCACCTCAACATCTCCTATGCCTCCCGGGAAGTTGAATATTTCAGGCTCCGAGAAATGCTCTGTGCAGAACCAGTGTCCGTCGGGATATTCCTCGTTCTTTTCCCATATAACAGGAGGCTGGAGGCACTCCTCTATGGTGGTCCATACGGAGAAGCCAAAGTCGGAATCGGTGTTCCCGTAATTATCACCGTCTCTTACATCCACTCTGTCGATTTTATCGAAAAGGTGCTTGTCGGCGTACTTGGCGAATACGTCGGCCATGCCGGGCTCAACGCCGGAGCCTACGATGGCCAGAACTCCCGCTTCCTCCCATTTTTTCTGCTGAGCGAACTGGTAATCTCCCAGCTTAATATTAGCCAGCTCGTAAGGCTTTTCCGGATGCTCTGTTCCCAGTGTCATGGCGCAGTCCAGATATCCCACGCCTGCCTCAAGGCATGTGTCGAATATAGTCTCGTTCATCCTCGGATCGCAGGCGTTCATGGCGAAGGTTATGCCGTGCTTCTTCATAACCGCCTTTATGCTGCCGGCATCCATGGCGTCGATCTGCTCGGGAACGAATTTCCCTCCTCCGCAGATTTCATTGGCTACCTTTTCGGCTCTCTTTACATCGTAATCGGAAACCACTACCTTTTCGGCCCAGTCTCCGTCCTTTCCCTGTCTCTTGATTATCATGGCCGCTGATGTTCCCACACCGCCGGCTCCTATTATAAGTAATTTCATCCTTTTACCTCCTGGTTTTCTGACCCTCAGGGCAGCCGCCCCATGTTCTTTTCTCAATACAATACTAGCGGCTTTTTCAGAAAATTTCAATAATTGCTTTGCTTTAAAAAGGTACTTCTTTGCGGTATTAACCGGGAGGCTTTGCAGGCATCGGTTCTAAAGCCTGTCCTTCTTTTTATCCAGGAGAACAAGCTCCGCGCCCGCTCCTTTAAAGGTGCTCCTTATGCTCAGGGCGTCTGAGCTTGTATAGCTTCCCACGGAAACGGAAGCCTGCGAAGCCAGTCTGTTTATAAAGTTGGCCCTGTAGTCGGTGTTCTTTAAAGGATTTATGGAATTTTCTATTTTTGACGTAAAGGTATCCTTCTCAATTCTGTACCTGAGTATTTTAAAGGTGCCTGAGAGGCCTGTACATCTTACGAGAAACTCTATCTCCTCGTCGTAATTTCTCACTATGCGCAGAAGATCCTCCTCTCCCACTATTTTTCTCAGGGATCTTCCTATGTTTTCATCAAAGTTGTAGACCAGTATGCTGAGACTGTCCAGGGGTCCCGGATATTTGCACCTGGTGGTTATAAGATAGTTTTCTCCTGAAGCCACGACGTTTTCCTTCATTTTTTTCAGACGCATATAAGGCTCCGCGATAATGGAGTTGACCTCTCTCTCCATTATCTCCGCAATGGCGGGAGTCTTCTTTTCCACTGCGGCGTAATCGTCGTAAATGTCTATATCAATTATTACAGGCTTCATCTTCTGATTACCAGCGTAATCGGCGTAAACGCCTTTAACCTGCTTTCTTATGGCTTCCTCTATCTGCTCCGGCGAGCACCTTACGTATCTGGCCCTGATTTCTCTGCTGATAATCTTGCCTATGTATTTCCTCCTGTACTCAAGGGGATGCATACCGAACCAGTTTTCAAAGTGCTTTATATAGTACCTTACAGCGGAAAACCCCGTTTCCTCCGCTATGGCTCCGATTTTTTTGTTTGTCCCCAGAAGCAGTCTTTCGGATTCCTCAACTCTTATATAGCTGAGAAGATCCTGAAAGCTCAGGCCCGTCGCCTCCTTTATTATATGAGAAAGGTAATATATGCTCAGATGCTCTCTTTCAGCGATTTCATTGAGTGTAAGCTTTCTCGAATAGTTGTCGTACATGTAATCGGTTATTCTGTTGAGTCTTCCCGCCAGAATCTTATTACCCTTGTTTTTCGCCTCGTTTTTAAACTTTCCGTCTTCCATTACAAAGTACTGAAAGTCAGACAGAAGGCACGCGATGAGATTGTGAGTGCTCTCTATTACCTTCTGCTCATAGCCGTACCCCTTCTGAAGGACCTCCATCATTATTCTCGCCATTATATTCTTGAGGACCTCCAGGCTCTCGTCGCTGTCATCCTCCATATCCGTAACGAAGAAATTGTTCTTCAGACTGTCATAGTATCTGGAAAAGTACGAAAGATCAAGCTGAAGCATCATCACCATGTTGTCCTCGCCGGTATTTTCAAAGCTGTGCATCTCTCTGTCATTTATTATGAATATATCTCCCTGCTTAAGGGTGTAGGTGTAGTATCCGTTTCTTAAAATCACGCTGCCGTCGAGAACATATATTACCTCCATGTCATCGTGAAAATGTATAGGGTATTCCTCTATACAGGCTGTTATTACGTTTATAGGAAGCTCGTCTTTGTAGATGATTTTTTCTTTCAACATTTTTTTATCCCTCCGACCTGCAACGATTATGTAAACCATTGTTCTTTTTTGTCCCGACAACTTTCAACAAGCGGATATCCCTGAAAAGGGAAGGCTTTACAAAGTTATCCACAGAATTTTAATGATTGTATACGATTTTATCCAAAACGCCCTGTGAATAAGTGGATACCGATATATCC
>DVMP01000027.1 GCA_018714925.1 Candidatus Allocopromorpha excrementigallinarum | reverse complement strand
AGGGCATATAAGAAGCACTGTCATAGGAAACTCCATATATAAGATATACGATTTTCTGGGCTATGACACGATGAGAATAAATCATCTCGGTGATTACGGAACACAGTTCGGCAAGATGATATGCGCATACAGAAGGTGGGGGAATAAGGAGGACGTCATAAGAGAGCCGATAAAGTCCCTTCTTTCCTACTACACTAAATTTCACGAGGAGGCGGAGAAGGACCCAAGCCTGGAGGATGAGGCCAGAGCTGTTTTCACCAGGCTTGAGCATGGTGAAAAGGAGGAGACGGAGCTCTGGCAGTGGTTCAGAGACGAGAGCCTTAAGGAGTTTAACAGGGTTTACGACATGCTGGGAATAACCTTTGATTCCTACAACGGAGAGAGCTTTTACTCTGACAAGATGCCGAGATTTGTTCAGGAATTAAAGGATAAGGGCCTTTTGGAAGAGGACAACGGCGCGAATATAGTGAGACTTGACGAGTACGATCTTCCTCCGGCCCTCATAACAAAATCGGATGGCTCTACCCTTTATATTACAAGAGACATAGCGGCCGCTGTGTACAGAAAGGAGACCTATGACTTTTATAAAAATCTGTATGTGGTGGCTTCGCAGCAGAACCTTCATTTCCAGCAGTGGATAAAGATCGTTGAGCTTCTGGGCTATGACTGGGCCAGGGACTGCGTTCACATACCTTTCGGACTTGTAAGCATGGAGGAGGGAACCATGTCCACCAGAGAAGGAAGAGTCATATTCCTGGAGGATGTTCTCAACAGAGCTGTAGAAAAGACCAAAGAAATAATAAAGGAAAAGAACGTCAATACCGATAATATAGATGAGACGGCCAAGGCTGTGGGGATCGGGGCGGTAGTATTTAACGAGCTTTCCAACTACAGAATAAAGGATTACGTCTTCTCCTGGGAGAAGGTGCTTAATTTCGAAGGAGAGACAGGTCCTTACGTTCAGTACACTCACGCCAGGGCATGCAGCGTAATAAGAAACGCCGGAAAGGCAGTGGAGGAAGAGGCAGGGAAGGGCTTCAATTCTTCGTATATAGCTTCTGACAGCGCTCATAAGCTTGTAAAGCTTATATACGGATTCCCTGAGGTTATAATTGAGGCAGGAGAAAAATACGAGCCTTCAATAGTGACGAGACATATAGTTGACATTGCCCAGGCCTTTAACAAATTCTATCACGACGAGCATATACTTGTTGACGATCCTGAGGAAAGGAAGGCTAAGGTGGCTCTTGTAATCGCCGCCAGAGATACTATAAAGAACGGCTTGGGGCTTTTGGGAATTAAGGCTCCCGAGAGGATGTAAAGGAGGAAACATGAGATACGAAGGAGACATATACAGACCGCCAAGCGAGGCCTACAGTCTGCTGGTGCAGGTAACCATAGGATGCACTCACAACAAGTGCACCTTCTGTAAGATGTATAAGGATAAGAAATTCAGAGTCAGAAGTCTCGACGAGGTCATTGAGGACCTTGCGTGGGCAAGAAAGCAGTACAGGAGAGTGGAGAGGATGTTTCTCTGCGACGGAGACGCTCTGGCTCTTTCCAACAACAGACTCATGCCTATACTAAGGTATATTTCGGAGAATTTTCCTGAATGCCAGAGGGTTACAGTCTACGGAAGGGCTACGGATGTTCTGAAGAAATCAGACGAGGAGCTGAAGGAGCTTTATGAAGCGGGCCTTACAATGGTTTATATCGGAGCTGAATCGGGAAGCGACAAGGTCCTGAAGGATGTCTGTAAGGGAGAAACGAGACAGCAGCTTATAGACGGGGTTAAAAAAATAGAAGCGTCGGGAATGCAGGCTTCGGTAACGTTTATCTCCGGTCTCGCGGGAAAGGACGGCTGGAGAGAGCACGCCATAGAAACGGGAACAATGATAAGCGAGATGGGTGCTTCATACGTAGCTCTTCTCACACTTATTGTTGAGCCGTCGGTTCCAATGGCGGAGGATATACAGTCAGGAAAGTTCAAGATGCTTACAGCTGAAGAGGTCCTTGAGGAAACCCTTCTTTTGCTGGAGCATACCAATGTGACCAAGCAGTGTGTTTTCAGAAGCAATCACGCGTCCAATTATGTTTCCCTCAGAGGGAATCTGCCTGATGATAAGGAGAAGATGATGGACCTTCTCAGAAAGGCCATGTCCAATAAGGATATGCTGAGAAGCGACATGTTCAGAGCACTGTAGGAAGATGCCGCTGTCTTCAGGGTCGGCGGATACTTACCGGGGGAGAATATTATGAGTAACGAAAAGAGAAGTCTTGCCCAGAATCTGGGTATAACAAGAACGGTCATAAGACCTAGAGAAGAAATTGATATACAGCTTCGTGAGGACAGAATAGGGAAGTATTTCAGAAAATATCTCAACAGATTTGTCTTCGCGGAGTTTTCCGAGGAATTTATGAGTAAATCAAAAGCCGGAGATCTTATGAGAGGCGTTCCTATTCCCCTCAGGAAGAAGGAAATAAAGGATTTTGCCGGCGGTGATGGAATTCCAATGCTTGTACTGGCGGAAAACATGACATGGGTAATGGGATGCGATCCTCACTTTAAGCATACCAAGGACTATGTGGCTATTCTCTCCAAGCTGTACAACTACAAGCTCTACGAGGGTATGCTGAAGGAGGGCAGAGACGCAGCCGAGCGCGGCGAGATGGATAATGCCTGTATACACTTCAGAGCGTGCCTGTGTATGCAGCACAACTATATGCACGGAATGTACAGCTATGCCAGAGCCTGCAGAGCCATGTACCTGAGCAGCCGCAATGAGGAATACGTGGGAAGATTTAAGGCGGAGGCTCTCGACTGGTTTGAACTGCTTACGGAAGAGCATCCGAGATTTGCTCAGGGATACTACTATCTGGGCTACGCCTACCTGAACATAGGTCTTTACACAAAGGCCGACATAGCCTGGAAAAATTTCATAAGATTCAGCAGAAACGGGAAGGATAAGAAGGAGATAAGGACCAGACTGAGTCAGATAGCGGAGCCTGTGAGAATAGAGACAGGATATAATAAAATAATGGCGGGAAGGTACGAGGAGGGGATAATGGACCTGGAGCCTTTCCTTAAGTCAAGATTTAACGACTGGTGGCCTTTATATTACTATCTGGGAGTGGCCTATGAAATGACAGGCTCAAGAAAGGAGGCTGTAAGCTCTTTTAAAAAAGCTCTGCAGCTTAACGGCAGCCATATTGAGACCATGAGGGAGCTTCTTAACATCTATGAGGATGAAGGAGATAAGGCCAATATAAAGAAATACAGGGAAAAGATAAAGCTGGTTGAAGAAGCTATGGAAGAGGAAAGACAGATTCACCTGGCGGAGACAAGAGAAGAGGATAAGCAGCTTCAGAAGCAGGAAATGTCTCTTCTTGAGCCGGAGCATATAGAGCTGGAGGAAGAGGAGAGTGAAGAGGAATCCTCTGACGGTGAAGAGACAGAGCCAAGGAAAAGAATGGTTAAAAGACTGGGCAAGAAAGACTGACATTTCCCTTAAAAATAGGTTGACATCTCAGCAGGGCATATTGTATAATATGACTTGTCGTTACGAGACGAAACCTATATTATTCCAAGGTAGCTCAATGGTGGAGCACTCGGCTGTTAACCGATAGGCTGTGGGTTCGAGCCCCACCCTTGGAGCCAACTATAATCTGAAGTTCTGCTTCAGATTATCTTTTGCCGGAGTGGCGGAATTGGCAGACGCACAGGACTTAAAATCCTGCGATCCCTAAAGATCGTACCGGTTCGACCCCGGTCTCCGGCACCAGTAAAAAGGCGCCGGAAGCACTGCGGTTAATTTAGAACCGCCTGCCAATGTTCACATAAATATATAATACGATTCTGTGGGATCGTGTGATGCCGCGGGGTGGAGCAGCTGGTAGCTCGTCGGGCTCATAACCCGGAGGCCGCAGGTTCAAATCCTGTCCCCGCAACCATGGATTAAACCCTTGAAATTTCAATGATTTCGAGGGTTTTTGCTTTTGTAAAATTTAATGGTCCGTTTCAAAATTGGTCCGTTTTTTGGTCCGAGTTCCGTCATTCAAGGAGTTTTTCGCCGAGAATTTCGGCCGCTTTTATCTGTTTTTCGCTGAAAGCGTGTGCATAGATGGAAGTCGTTACCGTTGGATTGCTATGTCCGAGATAATGACTTACAGTAACAGGGTCTTCTCCTTCAGCAATCAGAATAGATGCCGCCGTGTGGCGGAACTTGTGAGGGTTGATATGCGGCAGTCCGTAACGCTTGGAAAATTTCCGAAGATAATCTGTAATGCTGTCTGGATGCATCGGACCGCCTAATATTTTGGTAAATATGTATGGGGAAGGGGTATAGGCATCGCCGTACTTTTCCTTTTCCCTGTTCTGTTGTGTTTTATGTTCTTGAAACATATCCACGATGGAGGCAGGGAGTTTATAGTATCGCTTGGAAGATTCTGTTTTCACGCTGTCTTCATATATCCCCTTGTTGCGAGAATATAATATCGCTCTTTTGATATGAAGCATATCCCCCTCTAAATCTTCCCATTTCAAGCCCAAAATTTCGCCTCTGCGTGCGCCAGTAACGATTAAGGTACAAGTAAGCAGTTTCCACTTTAAAGGCTCGTTATCGAGGCATTTTCTGATTTCCTTGATGGTTTCCATATCAAAGGATTCTATTTCTGGGCTTGTTACTTTTGGTGGCTTGGCTTTTCGTGCTGGATTTCTTGGTATCAGTTCATCATCACAAGCCATATCGAGGATTGAGGCTATAAGGTTGTGATGTTCCTTGATTGTCTTAGGACTTAACCCTTTCTTTGTACGGGCATTTTTGCCTTCCTCCGCCAGATATTCATAAAAATCATTGAGAATCGGCGGCGTTATTTTGTTCAGCTTATATCCACCGAGTTTTGGTATGATTCTGTCAAGTAAATCGTCATAGCGGTCTAAAGTACTTGTT
>DVMP01000002.1 GCA_018714925.1 Candidatus Allocopromorpha excrementigallinarum | reverse complement strand
CGCCAGAGGAAGTGTGATAATCTCGAAAGCCCATGTACATATGAACGCCGGAGAGGCTGAAGAATACGGTGTTCATGACGGCGATTCCGTGGACGTTTTTATAAAGAGCAGAAGGCCCGTAACAATTTCAAATGTGATAATACGAGTGGCGGAAGGAATGCACGCCTGCATGCATATTGACGTGGACGAGTCCAACGCGGCAGCCTGCGAATCTGATACACGAGGGATTATCGTCACTCCGGAGAAAGGAGCGGGATCTCTTTGAAAATATGTAAAGTAGTGGGACATGTGTGGGCAACTAAAAAGGATCCGTCTCTTGAAGGAGTAAAGCTTATGATAGTAAAACCATGGGGAGGCTCCTGCGGAGATGATGAGGCCTTTGTGGCAGGAGATCTGGTGGGAGCGGGCATAGGAGAAAAAATCCTGGTTATAACAGGCAGCTCAGCCAGAAACGCCTTTGGAAACAAAGCATGTTCAATAGACAGCGCTATAGTGGGAATTATTGACGCCATGGAGATGGAAGACGCTGCGGAGGTAAGGTGAATAGAGTATGTCTTTAATTGAAATGATAAGAAATGCCGGCGTTGTGGGCTGCGGCGGCGCGGGATTCCCTACAGATGTAAAGCTTGATACAAAGGCGGAATATCTTCTGATCAACGGAATGGAATGCGAGCCGATGCTGAGAACAGACCGGTATCTGATGATAAACAGGGCTGACGAGATAGTTTCCGCCGCGGCGATTATGGGAGAGCATCTGGGAGCCTCAGAGATAATAATAGGCATAAAGGATCATTACAGAGAGGAAAGAGAGGCTTTGGAGAGAGCAGTGAAAGGCTCATCATGCTCTGTAAGGGTTCAGGGAGTAAGCAATTCATATCCCGCGGGAGATGAGCATGTGGTGGTTTACGAGCTTACAGGGAGAAGGGTGCCGCCGGGAGGAATTCCTGTAGATGTGGGCTGTGTTGTAGACAATGTGGGCACCGTACTGGCAGTATATGAAGCCATAAAGGGACTCCCCGTGACAGACAAGTATCTTACGGTAGCGGGAGAAGTGGAGAATCCTGTAATAGTCAAAGCTCCCATAGGAACACCGGTATCGGAATGTCTGAAGCTGGCGGGGGGAAAAAAGGAGGAAGATACATTCCTTATAAGCGGAGGCCCTATGATGGGAAAACCTCTGAAAAGCAGCAGAGGCGAAGAAGACTATGTGACAAAGACCACATCGGGAATACTGGCATTTAAAAAAGACAGCTATATGGCTCTTGAGGCGCAGCCGGCGGAGCTGCGCAGAAAGGAAGCCTCAAAGTACTGCATACAGTGCAGCTACTGTACCATGCTCTGCCCGAGAAACCTCCTGGGACATCCTCTTGAGCCTCACAAGATAATGCGCCTCTTTGCCCTTGGAGAAGAAGCCAATGTACTCACACACGCGGATACGGTAATGAGCGCGGCCCTCTGCTCACAATGCGGTGTGTGCGGAGAATACGCATGCCCTATGGGACTTAAGCCTAATCTGGTAAATCAGTATATTAAGGAACAGCTTGCAATAAAGGGAATAAAAAACAACAAGTGGAAGAGCTTTGAGGCTTCCGGGGAAAGGGAATGGCGCAAGCTTCCTTCCCGCAGGCTGGCCGCGCGCATGGGACTTTTGGACTATTATGACATCAGGATCACAGACGTGGCGGAGGCTTGCCCGAGTAAAGTATTTATCAGCTTAAGACAGGGAATAGGAGCGGGATCAAAGCCGGTAGTAGGAGCAGGAGATAAGGTGAAAAAGGGAGATCTTATAGCCGTAAAGCCGGAGAACGCCTTAGGATCAAACATACATGCCAGTATTGACGGGACGGTTCTGGATGTAAACGAGGCAGTTGTGATTGGAGGATGACTTGTATGTACACAATAGGTTTTTTAGAGCTGAGCAGTATAGCCCAGGGAATAGAAGCGGCAGACAAAATTTTAAAGGCCGCGGAAACGGAACTGATATTTGCCCGTGAAGGCTGCCCCGGAAAGTTCTACATACTTTTTAAAGGCGAAGTTGAGTCGGTTAATACGTCTATGAGAATAGGAGCGGAAGCTGCCGGACACTACTGTGTGGACAGTACTGTAATACCAAATGTGCATCCGGAGGTTATAAAAGGAATCAACTGCGTTTCAGAGCCTGAAGGAGGAGATTCCATAGGAATTATGGAGTTTTTCAGCGTTACGGCGGCCATTAAAGCGGCAGATACCGCTGTAAAGACAGCGGCAGTTTCCATCGCCAATCTCAGAATAGGAACAGGCATCGGAGGAAAGTCATTTGTAGTTATGTCAGGAGATATCGGCGCTATTAAGTCGGCCTTAAAAGCGGCTGTAGATGAAGAGGAGCTGCAGGGCTCCATTATAAACGCTGTAGCCATAGCAAGTCCCGCCGGAGAACTGATGAAACATCTGTATTAGAGAGGAGTGAGCCTTTATGGACTTTGAAAACAAGCAGAGAATAATACAGGAGTTTGTTCCGGGTAAACAGGTGACACTGGCCCATATTGTAGCGAGACCGGACAAGGAGCTTTATTCAAAGCTGGGTGTCATGAAGGAAGCGGAGGATGCTGTGGGCATATTGACCATTACGCCCAGCGAAGGGGCTATAATCGCCGCAGATGTGGCCATTAAAACAGCCAGCGTCTCGCTGGTCTTTGTGGATCGGTTTTCGGGATCCTTGATGGTAAGCGGAGATGTTGTCAGTGTCAGGGCAGCCCTGGAGGCTATAATAACTACCCTTGAAAACAAGCTGAGGTTTACGCCTTCGGAGATCACGGAAACATGATGGAAAAAAGAAAATCAGTAATGTTCATAGGAATGATCGGATGTGGAAAGACAACCCTCTGTCAGCGTCTCGCCGGACAGGAATACAGGTATAAAAAAACTCAGGCCGTGGAGGTAATAGACCTTTCCATAGATACGCCGGGGGAATATCTTGAAAATAAAAAGTATCTTAATGCTCTTGTAGTTACCGCGGCCGAAGCGGATGTAGTGGCGTTTGTAGCGGACGCGACAAGAAAAGAGAGCTGTTTTTCTCCCCATCAGGCCGATATGTTCTACAGAGATGTAATAGGCGTCGTGACAAAGACAGACATTGCCACAGAAGAGGAAAAGGCGGATGCGGAAGAAATTCTCAAAAGAGCGGGGGTCGTAAAAATATTCTGCAGCCCCGATCCGGAGAAGAAGCTGGAACAGTACCTTAACTGTCAGAAGGAAGAAGAGGAGGCGGCAAAATGATCAACTGTGAAGTTATCAACAACCCCACTGAGGGGACCTTGAAAATACTTTCGGGGAGGATCATTGACAGAGATGTAAGAGAAAGGCTTGGCAGCGAAAGAATTGAATCCGTAGCCCTTATACAGGGGAGAGTTTCAAGGATAATAGCCTTAGCTGACGAAGCCGAAAAAACCGCTGACGTTACTGCCGCGGAGGTTACGGGCGCCTGCCCTCAGCACCTTACTGTCATTGCGCTCATAGGCTCATTATCGGCAGTTCATACAGTAGTGGAAAGAATAGAAGAAGAAAATCGCAACACTATTTAACGGAGGAAAAAAACATGCAGAAAAACAACTTAACAGCTCAGCAGAAATACGCTGACCGCAAAATCAAATTTGCCATGCTGGGAATGGGGATGGCTTTCATCTCAGCCATCTGCCTTGTAACCTTCCAGAATTTCAACGCATCGGCACAGAACATAGTTTACGCCCTGTATGATACGGGACCAACCACAAATTTT
Source organism: Candidatus Allocopromorpha excrementigallinarum (assembly GCA_018714925.1). Taxonomy (GTDB): domain Bacteria; phylum Bacillota; class Clostridia; order Peptostreptococcales; family Anaerovoracaceae; genus Lentihominibacter; species Lentihominibacter excrementigallinarum. Next base: position 717 of record DVMP01000002.1, on the reverse strand, counting down.
ATGCTGTGTCTTATGCTCCTATCCTTGTGTGAGTGCACATGCGGAATTATAGTAATGATTTTTTCAAAGGTAAAAAACGGCATTCCTTTTGTGGAATACAAAAGGCTCTGGAAGGTAAAGTCCTCCAGGACAGTTCTCATATCGGCTCTGGTAGCAGGTCCCATAGCCACAGCCTGCACAGTATCGGCCGTCACATATGCCGGATCCACATATGTAAATATAATATTAACACTGACAGTAGTATTCATTGCCATAGGTGGAAGAATTTTCCTGAAGGAAAATACCAGCGCCAGAATGTATCTGGGAATTGTTATTGTATTTGCCGGATGCGCCATAGCCAGCTGGTCAAAGCCTGAGGCCATAGAATCGGCTGCTTTTTATCTGGGGATAGCTCTTGCTCTGGCGGCGGCTCTGGGGTTTGCTGTTGAGGCCATTATAAGCACTCACGCCATGGATGTATCGGACACCCTGGAGCTCTGCGCCATGTACAGAGCCATAGGAGGCGCTGTTCTGGAATTCAGCATCGCTTTAATATTCGCTGCGGTAACGGGAAATCTCGATATATTTACCCAGGCTCTCAGCTTTGTTTTCCATACTCCTTTTGTAATGCTGCTCCTCTTTATGACAGGCGTGTTCATGTCTCTTCAGTACGGCCTGGGATATACATGCTTTAATTACTGCGGCGCCACAAGAGGAAACGTAATCATCTATACCACA
>DVMP01000026.1 GCA_018714925.1 Candidatus Allocopromorpha excrementigallinarum | reverse complement strand
TATTTTTTCCATGAATTTCTCTTTCACGTACTCTTCGTCTATAACTATCTTTTCTTCCTCCATATCCGGTATATTGAATGATATATCCTCAAGAAGCTTTTCCAGTATGGTATGAAGTCTTCTGGCCCCTATATTTTCAGTCTGCTCATTCATGAGATATGCCATTGTCGCTATCTCGTCTATGGCTCCCTCTGTAAACTCTATCTCTATGCCTTCAGTCTCAAGCAGGGCTTTATGCTGCTTGAGAAGAGCGTTTTCAGGCACGGTGAGTATCTTTACGAAGGTGTCCTTATCGAGATTTTCCAGCTCCACTCTTATAGGGAATCTTCCCTGAAGCTCCGGAATCAGATCCGTCGGCTTTGAAGTGTGGAAGGCTCCGGCCCCTATGAAGAGGATGTGGTCTGTCTTTACCGGACCGTGCTTTGTATTTATCACGCTTCCCTCAACTATAGGAAGTATGTCTCTCTGCACTCCCTCTCTTGAAACATCCGCTCCGCTTCTGTAGCCTGAGCCTGAAGCTATCTTATCTATTTCATCTATGAATATTATACCGTTCTGCTCCGCGTTCTGAAGAGCGTCGTCGGTTACCTGATCCATATCTATGAGATTCTGGGCTTCCTGCTCCCTGAGAATTTTTCTGGCGTCCTTTACCTTTACCTTTTTGTTTTTCATCTTCTTTGGAGCCATATCTCCGAAAATGTTGCCTATGGCAATGCTCATTCCCTCGTTGCCCATATCAAGATTGTTGGTCTTTGGGGTATCCGTGACCTGTATTTCTATATACTGTTCCTCCAGAAGCCCTTCTCTCAGCTGCTGTCTTACCTGCTCCCTGGCAAGCTCTGTATCCATTTCCGTCTTTTCATCGGCTTCCTTCTGCTGCTGCTCGTACTGCTCCTTCTGGCTTACATAGCCGCTGTTTCCGAGGATAAAATCAAATGGGCCCCTGTTTTTATTGTCTGTTCTTTTCTTTTTCCCAGGGATTATGGCCTCGATTATTTTCTCCTCCACTATTTCATCGGCCACCGAGTATTTTTCCTCCAGCATGGCCTGTTTTGTTATCCTTACAGACGCTTCCACCAGATCCCTTACCATGGAGTCCACATCTCTTCCCACGTAACCCACTTCAGTGAATTTTGTGGCTTCCACCTTTACAAAAGGCGCGTCCATAAGCTTGGCCAGTCTTCTGGCAATCTCCGTCTTTCCGCATCCTGTAGGCCCCATCATGAGAATGTTCTTAGGAGTTATCTCTTCCCTCATTTCCTCTGAAAGCAGGCTTCTCCTGTATCTGTTTCTCAAAGCTATGGCTACGGATTTTTTTGCTTCATCCTGTCCGATTATATATTTATCAAGTTCCTGCACTATCTCCTTTGGAGTCATCTGATACAGTTTATTTCCCATGGCGTACCTCCTATAATTTCTCTATGGAAATATGGTCATTAGTGTATACGCAGATGGAAGCAGCTATTTCAAGAGACTTTCTCACTATCTCCTCCGCGCTGAGTTCCGTATTGTTGTACAGAGCCTTGGCCGCGGCGTAAGCGTAGTTGCCTCCAGAGCCTATGGCTACGAAGTTATCATCAGGCTCTATTACCTCTCCGGTTCCGGAAAGCACCAGAAGATCGTCCCTGTCGGCTACTATCATAAGCGCCTCCAGATTTCTCATGGCTTTATCCATGCGCCAGAGCTGAGCCAGGGCCACAGCCGCCCTCTTCAGGTTTCCTCCGTGTTCGTCCAGCTTGTTCTCAAATTTTTCCGTCAGGGAAAAGGCGTCGGCTACGGATCCTGCAAACCCTGTAATGACCGTATTCTTATATATTTTCTTTACTTTTTTTGCCCCGTTTTTCATTATGGAAGTTTCTCCCATAGTCACCTGTCCGTCTCCGCCTATACAGATATCGTCGGGGCCTCTTCTTACCGCTACAATAGTAGTTGCGTGAAATTGTACCATATGTTCCTCCTTTTCCATATGTCCCTTTTATTCCTTGTAATCGCATTCGCTGTTGGAACACGCGTATTTACTGTTTTTCGTCTTCTTTTCCACAAGAAGAGAACCGCACTTGGGACATTTTTTGTTTACAGGCTTGTTCCAGTAGGACTGTGTACATTCAGGATATCCGCTGCAGCCGTAAAACAATCTTCCCTTTTTACTTCTTCTTGCCACTATATCTCTTCCGCATTTAGGACATTTTACATCTATCTTCTGCACAATAGGTTTTGTGTTCTTACATTCGGGATATCCGGTACATGCCGCAAATGCGCCGAACCTGCCATGCTTTACAACCATAGGTCTTCCGCATTTCTCGCAGGTCTCTCCGGTCAGCTCCTCCTCAAACTCAACCTTCTGGATTTCCTTGTCAGCTGCTTCCAGCTCCTTTTCAAGGGTCTTGTAAAAATCTTCTATGACGCTCTTCCATCTTACCCCCTTTACTTCTATATCGTCCAGGTTTTCTTCCATCTGGGCGGTAAAGCCGGCGTCCACAATCTCCTTGAAATAGTCCTCCATCATATCAGTAACTATAAACCCAAGCTCCGTAGGAATCAATGATTTTTTTTCTCTCGATATATATTTTCTGTCAATGAGGGTCGCCACTATAGGAGCGTATGTGCTCGGTCTTCCTATATCCTTTTCTTCAAGATCCTTTACGAGGCTGGCCTCTGTAAACCTGGCGGGAGGCTGAGTGAAGTTCTGCTCGCCCTCAACCTTTACAAGCTTAAGCGCTTCTCCCTTCTCAAGGTCAGGAAGAAGTTTGTCCTCTTCGTATCCGGAGGAGGAATAAACCTTAAGAAAGCCGTCGAATATCAGCTTTGAACCGCTGGCCCTGAAGGTATAGTCTCCGTTTTCTATGGATACGCTCATGGCCTTAAATCTGGCCGCCGACATCTGACTGGCAAGAAATCTTGTCCATATAAGCTTATACAGATTATACTGATCTTTGTTAAGGGAATCCTTCACCGCCTCAGGCTCCAGACTCACCTGGCTGGGCCTTATGGCCTCGTGAGCGTCCTGGACATCTTTCTTTTTGTTGGTGTAAACGTTGTTTCCATAGTATTTTTCACCCATGGAGGCTGTAATATATTCCTTTGCCGCAGCCTTGGCTTCATCGGATATTCTTACAGAATCCGTTCTTATATAGGAAACAAGACCTATGGTCCCTCTGCCCTTTATCTCTATGCCCTCGTAAAGCTGCTGGGCCACAAGCATGGTCTTCCTGGTGGAAAAATTCAGCTTATTGGCGGCATCCTGCTGAAGGCTGCTGGTGGTAAAAGGAGCTGCCGGGCGTCTCATTCTGTCCTTTTCCTCAATGGCCGCCACTTCGTATGCTCCCTTTTCAAGCTCCTGAAGGATTCCGTCGTTCTGCTCCCTGTTTTCTATCTCCAGCTTTTTGCCTTTATACTCGGCCAGCTTGGCGGAAAACAGCTTCTTCTTTTTGAACTGAGCTGTTATGGTCCAGAATTCCTGCGGCTTAAAATTCTTTATCTCATTCTCTCTGTCGCATATTATCTTAAGGGCCGCGGACTGAACTCTTCCCGCGCTGAGACCTCTTCTCACCTTGCGCCACAGAAGAGGACTTATCTTGTATCCCACAAGTCTGTCCAGAACTCTTCTCGCCTGCTGGGCGTCTACAAGACGGGCGTCTATAGGCCTCGGATGCTTTATGGCCTCCTTTATGGCCTTCTCCGTTATTTCGTTAAAAACTATCCTGCAGGGAGTGTTCTGATCTATTCCCAGCAAAAATGCTAAATGCCAAGAGATCGCTTCTCCTTCCCTGTCCGGGTCTGTTGCCAGATAGACCTTTGAAGCGCTCTTGGCCTCTTTTTTCAGCTCTTTTATTATATCTCCCTTGCCTCTTATGGATATGTACTGAGGCTCAAAATCGTTTTCAATATCTATTCCCATTTTGCTCTTGGGAAGATCTCTTACGTGTCCTACCGATGCTATAACTTTATATCTGCTTCCTAAAAATTTGCCTATGGTTTTAGCCTTCGATGGCGACTCCACGATTACCAGTATTTTTTTAGCAGCTGCCATGAAAACTCCTCCTTTGCAATCTTACTTTATTTTCTAGTATCTGATTATATGTATATTTTCATCGGTTTGCAACAAAAATTTTTCCGAGAGCCGAAAAAACAACGCCCTTCATTTCCATAACAGCCACTACGGCGTTCACATATGCGGGAGGCTTTCCAAGCTTCGCGCATATCTGATCCACAGTAAGCTCTCCGTAATCGACAAGCAGCCGGTATATGATTTTTTCAGTGGTTCCGAGAATTCTTTCGGCCTCCTCCGACAGCATTCCGTTAAGTCCGAAGGGCTCCAGAACATCCTCAGGACTTATTACAGGGATGGCTCCTTCCTTTATCAGCTTATTGCTTCCAAGATTGTATCTGCTGTCTATATTCCCGGGCACCGAATAGACATCTCTCCCCTGCTCCGCCGCCAGCTCAGCCGTTATAAGCGCTCCGCTGCTGTTTCCTGCCTGCACCACCACTGTAACCGAGGACAATCCGCTTATTATTCTGTTTCTCCTGGGAAAATAGTATCGTTCCGGCCTTGTCCCCGGAGGGTATTCTGAGATTATCAGTCCCTTTTCCTCTATTTTTTCCTTCAGCCAGAGATTTTCTCTCGGGTAGCATACGTCCGCCCCGCATCCCAGAACGGCGGCTGTAGCGCCTCCCCCTTTAAGGGCTCCCATATGAGCACATGTATCTATACCCGCGGCCATGCCGCTTACTACGGTAACTCCCTTCTCAGCGAGCCTTGATCCTATGGCGGCCGCGGTGCTTCGTCCGTATTGGGTCGTCCTGCGTGAGCCTACCACCGCCGCGCAGGGTCTCTTTAATATATCAATGTCTCCGATATAAAAAAGCTGGTAGGGAGGATCCTTTATTTCTCTGAGCATGTCCGGAAAAGCGGCCATCCCAAAGGTTATTCTTGAAATTCTTTCATCTGACATAGCATTCCGTACCTTCCGTTATTCTGTACATGGCAGCCTCCGCCGCGTGCCTTTCTCTTATTACTTCCGATTCCTCCATATCCGCCAGGGTTCTGGCTACTTTAACAAGCTTTCCGTAGGCTCTCGCTGTCAGGTTAAGCCTGTGATAAGCCTGTCCTATAAGCCTTCCGGCGCCTTCATCCATGACACAGAACTCCGCCGCCTCCTCATAGCTGAGATTTCCGTTGTATTTTTTTGGATAATTTATATATCTTTTACTCTGCATCCGTCTGGCCCTTTCCACCAGAATTCTCATTTCCTCCGAGGACATTCCCGGAGGAGATGTGTTTTCTCCGCTTATTTCTTCTCTGCTAACGGGATTCACCTTCACATGGATATCTATTCTGTCGGAAAAAGGACCCGAAAGCTTTCTCCTGTACGCGGCCAGCTGTCTTTCCGTACATGTGCATATTTTTTTCTCATTCCAGAGGTTGCCACACCTGCACGGGTTTGCCGCGGCTACTACCATCGCCTCCGCGGGAAAGGTCACCTCCTCCGTATTTCTTCTTATTCTTACCACTCCTTCCTCCAGAGGCTCTCTCATACTGTCGAGAACCCTTTCATCAAATTCTCCCAGCTCATCCATAAAGATTATTCCTCTGTGAGCCAGAGTAAGCTCACCCGGCACGGGACGTGTTCCTCCGCCTATAATTCCCGCCCTGGAAGCCGAATGATGAGGCTTTCTGAAGGGGCGGTCAGATATCCAGGGCCGCTCTTCAGATAAGAGGCCCGCCACACTGTAGATTCCCGTCACCTCAAGCCTTTCCTCATAGTCAAGAGGCGGCAGTATCCCGGGCATCCGCTTTGCCATCATTGTTTTGCCGCATCCGGGCCCTCCGATCATCAGTATGCCGTGATTTCCCGCCGCGGCCGCCGCAAGGGCTCTTTTAACGCTTTCCTGTCCCACCACCTGAGAAAAATCCTCCCTTATGCTTCTCTTTATTTCCGCTGCTGCTTTTCTTCCTTTATATACCTTTCCCTCCAGGAGACCGCAGGCGTAATCGACAGCCTGGGACAGATTTTCCACAGGAATAACCCTTACATCCTCCAGTATGGAAACCTCTTCCGCGTTGGCCGCCGGCACCACTATATTCCCGGCGCCGTTTTCTCTGGCGCTTATGGCCAGAGGCAGAGCTCCCTTAATGGGATTTATTTTACCATCAAGGGACAGCTCACCCAGAAAAACAGTATCTTCGGTTTTCCAGTCTCCCTCCTCAGCCATTATTATTCCCATGGCTATAGGAAGGTCAAAATGGCTGCCTGTTTTATGGCTTCCCGCGGGCACCAGGTTTACCGTTATCCTTTCACAGGGAAAGCCGTAGCCTGAATTGAAAATAGCGGGACGCACTCTCTGATAGGCCTCTTTAATTGTAATGTCTGCCAGACCCACTATATTAAAGGCGGGCATACCTCTTCTTATGTCGGTCTCAACTGTAACAGCCACTCCCCTGACCCCCGCGAGAGCCGCGGTCTTTACTCTTGTCATCATCTCGCCATCCCCCTAAAAAGCATGTTCTCTGTACTCCACCATTATCTCCATAACATCAAATGAAATTTGGGAAAAATCCGCGAACTCACCGCTGCCGTATTTCAGATAATGAGCCGCGGACCTTCTGATCCGCCGTATTTTTTCTCCGTCGACTGCTTCCGCGGGTCTGCCGAAGACTGCAGTCCTTCTGGTCTTTACCTCAACAAATATCACTCTGTTTTCCGCAGCCGCTATTATATCTATCTCTCCGTGCGGGCATCTGTAATTTCTTTCCAGTATTATGCAGCCTGATTTTCTCAGGTAATCCTCCGCCATATTCTCTCCGATTATTCCCAGCTCCCGTCTTCCGCATGCAAGCCTCATGAGCTCTTCCCCCTTCCTTTATTTTCCATTTATATGATAATATGTAAATATTTTCCTGTCAAGCCGATTTTAAAACTTCCAAAAAAAAAATCAGACATTGCGTCTGATTTGCCGGCGGAGAATTCGGCCGCCGGCTTCCGGATAAGTGAAATCATATTTTAAGCACAAACCTCTCCACAGCATCCGCCACTCCGTCGTCGTGGTTGCTGGGAGCTATGTATTCAGCCGCCTCCTTTACCTCATCTTCAGCATTTGCCACCGCCACAGGCAGTCCCGCCTCCCTAAGCATGGCAATATCGTTGGGACTGTCGCCTACGGCCATAATTTCTCTGCTTTCTATTCCGAATATTTCCCGCATTTTTCTCAAGGCCTCCGCCTTGCTGGTGGTCGCTCCTCCTATTTCCAGGTTATGTTTAAAGGAGCTTGTAATGGTAGCGTTCGGCAGAAGGAGAAGCCTTTCTCTCATAGCCGGCTTCTCCTCTATATTTTCAAAATTAACGTTTATATTTTCTATTTCCTCCCTGTGCTCGAGGATGAAGCCGTAAATATCCTCCACAGGCCTTCTGGTGCTTAGTATATAGCTCACATCTCTGAAGCTTTTCCCTGTTCTTTTAACCTTATCGTAGTAATCCTTTGCTATATACGCGTTCCCTCCCACAAAGCCTTCTATTACGTAGCTGCAGCTTTTCAAAAGCGCCACAGCCCTTTCAACGGTGTCGGCAGACAGACAGTTTCTGTAAATTGTTTCTCCCTTTTCCAGATCAGTGATCGCCGCTCCGTTGGAGGTAAGCACATATCTTACTCCTTTCATCTCAAACACATCCTCAGGCAGAGCCGAAAAAGGCCTGCCTGTAGCTATAACCACCTTGACTCCCTGCTCGCTGGCCTTCTCAAGAGCTTCTCTGTTTCTCCGGCTTATTACGCGGTCATTGTTTATGGTTGTCCCGTCAAGATCAAGAGCTATAAGTTTTATCGCCATGTTTTTCACCTCTTTTTCACTATATCGAGAAACTCGCTGTTGATTTTTCTTACCGTTTTCATTGTGCAGCTGTCTCCGTGCCCCGGATATATGGTCATATCGCCGGGCCATTTGTCAACAACATTAAGTATGGAATTCTCCATATCCTCCCAGGAGCCTCCCTCAAGATCCGTTCTTCCCAAATCCACATTGAACACCGTATCTCCCGTAAAGGCCGCCTTGCTTTGCTCCGATACGAAGCAGACGCTTCCCTTTGTATGGCCCGGAGTGCTTACCACCTTCAGGATTTCTCCGTCGAGATCTATTTCATCCCCGTCCTCCATATATACATCCACCTTCTTCCTGTACATATCGCAGTCGGCTCTATGCATGTACACGGGACAGTTCAAAGCCTCGCAGACCTTCTGTACCGCTCCAGTATGGTCATAGTGATGATGGGTAATCAGTATTCCCCTAGCTTTAAGATTATGCTCTCTTACATAATCAATAAAAACTCTGCTGTTATATCCGGGATCTATTATAAAGCAGCTTCCTCCCTCCTGCCGGTATATTACATACCCGTTGCTTTCCAGCATTCCTCCTATAAATCTTTTTATCTTCACTTTTTCACCTCTTTTCATCATTTTCCTAAACATTG
>DVMP01000025.1 GCA_018714925.1 Candidatus Allocopromorpha excrementigallinarum | reverse complement strand
TTGTGTATAATAATAACATATCGTAAATTTTTATTCATAAATATACATGCATATTTTTCTCGCGCGTATGTAATGAATAACCCATATAAAATGATTTCTAGGAGGAAAAACAAATGGCTAAAGAAAAGGTTGTACTCGCTTACTCAGGCGGTCTTGACACATCCATAATAATGACGTGGCTCAAGGAAAACTACGATTATGACGTCATCGCCGTATGCTGCAACGCGGGGCAGAATGAGGATTTTGACGCTATAGAAAAAAAGGCAATGGCCACAGGCGCGGCAAAGGCCTATACTCTCGACATAAGAGAGGAGTTTATCACCGATTACATATGGCCTACACTTAAGGCGGGAGCCGTCTATGAAGGCCAGTATATGCTTGGAACCTCCATGGCAAGGCCTCTTATGGCGAAAAAGCTTGTGGAAATAGCCGAAAAGGAAGGCGCTTACTACATAGCTCACGGCTGCACGGGAAAGGGGAACGATCAGGTCCGGTTCGAAACCACCATTAAGGCTCTCAATCCTGCCATAAAAATAATAGCTCCCTGGAGATTCTGGGATTTCCATTCACGCGAGGAGCTTATAGAATATGCCAAGTCACATAATATACCTATTAATCAGACGGAAGAAAAGATATACAGCCGCGACGAAAACATATGGCACATAAGCCATGAGGGCGGCGAGCTGGAAAACCCATGGAACGAGCATCTCGATACCATTCATGTTCTCAGCGTGCCTCCGGAAAAGGCTCCCGATGAAGACACCTATGTGGAAATAGACTTTGAAAAGGGAATCCCTGTAGCTCTTGACGGAGAAAAAACAGATCCTGTTTCTCTTCTCACAAAGCTCAACGATCTGGGCAGCAGAAACGGCATCGGCACCATCGACATTATCGAAAACCGTCTCGTGGGAATGAAGTCGAGAGGAGTCTATGAGACGCCGGGAGGAACCATCCTCTTTGCCGCCCACGCGGGGCTTGAACAGCTCATCCTTGACAGAGACACTACCCAGTACAAGAATATAGTGGCGCAGAAATTCTCTCAGCTGGTTTACGACGGACTGTGGTTCACTCCTTTGAGAGAAGCCATAAGCGCCTTCGTGGATGTTACTCAGGAGCAGGTTACCGGCACCGTAAGGATGAAGCTCTACAAGGGCAGCGCCACAGTGGCCGCCAGAAAGTCTCCGTATTCCCTTTACAACGAAGAATTCGCCACTTTCAGCAAGGACGACGTCTACAACCAGAGCGATGCGGAGGGCTTTATAAATCTCTTCTCGCTGCCGCTTAAAATAAGAGCCATACAGAAACAGACTATTGAAGGAGGAGCAAAGAGCCATGAAACTTTGGAAAGGAAGATTCTCAAAGGAGGCGAGTTCATCCGCTGATGAATTCAACGCTTCCATCGGATTCGACCAGAGGCTTTACAGAGAGGATATACAGGGCAGCATCGCCCATGCGAAAATGCTCGGCAAGCAGGGCATAATATCGGAGCAGGAAGCTGAGCTTATTGTAAAAACCCTAGGTGAAATTCTGCAGGACATAGAGGACGGCAAGGTCGAATTTACCGTAGAGGCCGAAGATATACATATGAATATCGAGACCATCCTCACCCGGCGAATAGGAGCTACAGGCAAAAAGCTTCATACGGCAAGAAGCCGTAACGACCAGATCGCCGTAGATATAAGGCTGTATCTTAAAAAGGAAATATCAACTGTTGAGAGGATCCTTACAGAGCTTCTCGAAGCCCTTGAAAAGCTGGCAAAGGAGCATGTGGAAACAGTAATGCCCGGCTATACTCACCTTCAGAGGGCTCAGCCGGTAACACTGGCCTATCACCTCCTCGCTTACTATCAGATGTTTTCAAGGGACAGGGAACGGTTTTCCGACTGCCTGGGAAGAACAGACAGACTGCCTCTTGGAAGCGGGGCCCTCGCAGGCACCACCTACAACACTGACCGGGATTTTCTCGCTGAAGAGCTGGGCTTTTCCCATGTGCTTCCCAACGCCATGGATGCTGTGGCTGACAGAGACTTTGCCATAGAATTCATAAGCTGCTGCTCCATTGCCATGATGCATCTGTCCCGCTTCTGCGAGGAGCTTATCCTCTGGAGCTCGGCGGAGTTCAGCTTCATAGAAATAGACGATTCCTTCTCAACGGGAAGCAGCATAATGCCCCAGAAAAAAAATCCGGACATGGCAGAGCTGATAAGGGGAAAGACAGGCAGAGTGTATGGAGATCTTATGAGCCTCCTTACCATATGCAAGGGACTTCCCATGGCCTACAACAAGGACCTTCAGGAGGACAAGCTTCCCGTATTTGACGCCGCCGATACCCTTAAGGCTTCCCTGAGCATATTTACCGAAATGCTCCTCACCATGAAGGTAAAGACCGAAAACATGGAAAGAGCGGCCAAATACGGTTATATGAACGCTACAGACGCGGCTGACTATCTGGTGTCAAAGGGACTTCCTTTCAGGGACTGCCATGAGATTATAGGCAAAATGGTTCTCTACTGTATAAATAAGGGCATCGCCCTGGATGAGCTTTCCATGGAGGAGTTTAAAAGCTTCTCTCCTGAATTTTCAGATGATATATACGATTGCATATCTGTCAGAAGCTGTATAAAAGCAAAAAAATCCAAAGGCTCCACATCCTTTGACAGCGTCAGAGCTCAGCTTGCGGAAATAGATAAAAACAAAGGCGTCTCATATTAGGCGCCTTTACTTATGCCGCCGTTTCACACCGCCTGAGCAGTCCTGTTAAATTAATAGCAACATTTCCCTTAAAATCTCCTTGTTTCACCGGTACGGTCTTTCATATCATCTCCTGAAAGGGGCCCCTGCGGCCGCGGCCGCGTGAATATTCTTTCATAGCGCTCAACCCTTGTTTTTAGTCAAAAAGAAAATAAAAGCATCACCTTCCGGCCCGCCTTATCCATAAGGAAACCGGTTTTATTTTCATGCTTTCCGGGAAAGGCCGTTACCGCTTCTCTCTTTATCTGAGCCTCAAGGTCAAAGCGTTCTCCCATGTGTTATGATTCCCCTAAACCCAAGTGTTTGCAACGGTTATACGTAAATCTCCCTGTTTTTTCGCCGGTATTTTTTATGGAACCGTTTACATTTTCATTTTCAAAAAATTTTTCCTTGTATTTTAAAAATCATTATCGCCTCTTCCTCCCCTTCCCGCTCTCTAAAGTCTTCT
>DVMP01000024.1 GCA_018714925.1 Candidatus Allocopromorpha excrementigallinarum | reverse complement strand
GTCAAGATTTTTGCCTCTGACATCTATAGAAGATGATATGTTCTGAGCCTTTCTCTTATACATGCTTCCATAGCTTGTGCGGCTTTTCTTCTTTACCTTGGGAGGAGGGTCTATGAGCATTAAATCCTTTATATTGACCCCCGCCTTCATGGCTCCCACCTGTACCGTCAGATCTCCCTTTTCATCGGGAAGAGAAATAACCTCTCCGTTCTGCCCTATTGTAAGTATCTTTACACGGCTTCCAAGCTTTATCTGATCCGCTGACACAGGGTTCTCATTTACCGTCCCTTTTATTGTGGCCCGGTTTTTCTTCTCCACAGCGCGCAGCTTTCTTCTTCCCGCATCCAGACCGGCTATTCTTTGTCCCATGCTTTCCAGCTTTGAAAGTTCTCTAAGCTCCTCCTGAACTTCCTTTGCCGTTTCCTGCGCTTCTTTTATTATTTCCCTGGCCTCTTCCCTGGCTCTTTCAAGCTCTTTTTCTTTTTTCTCTTCGAATCTGGCCAACCGCTTCTCAAGCTGCTCCTTCTGCCTCTTCATCTCAGCGTTTATCATAACGGCTTCATCCCGCTCTTCCTCAGCCTGTTTCCTGTCCTCCTCAAGAGAAGAAATAACGTCCTCAAAGGCTATATCGCCTGTCTGAAGAAGTGTTCTGGCTCTTGCGGTTATTTCCTCGGGCAGCCCCAGCTTTCTTGATATTTCAAATGCGTTGGACTTTCCCGGAACTCCTATGGACAGTCTGTAGGTAGGACTGAGGGTCTCCACATCGAATTCCATGGAGGCGTTTTCCACCCCTTCAGTCACTATAGCGTATTTCTTAAGCTCGTTATAATGAGTGGTGGATATTGAAAAGGCGCCCTTCTCTTTTATCCTTTCCAGTATGGCTATTGCCAGAGCAGCTCCCTCTGTGGGATCCGTTCCGGCTCCAAGCTCATCAAAAAGCACAAGGTCTCCCGTTCCCGAATCTCTTACTATATCTACTATATTGGTCATGTGAGACGAAAAGGTGGAAAGACTCTGCTCTATACTCTGCTCATCGCCTATGTCCGCGAATATCTTTCTGTATACGGGAACCGTACTCCCCGGAGCGGCCGGAATATGAAGCCCTGTTTGAGCCATAAGGGGCAGAAGACCTGCGGTTTTAAGGGTTACTGTCTTTCCCCCTGTGTTTGGACCTGTTATAACAAGGCTGCTGTATTCTTCTCCTATGGATATGTCCACAGGCACCACCATTTCTCTGTCGATAAGAGGATGCGCGGCCTTTACAATATTCATTATTCCTCTGTCGTTTATTTCAGGCTCCTCTCCTCCCATTGCTATTGAAAGCCTGCCCTTTGCCATAAAAAGATCCAGCTCCGTAAGCAGCTTCTGGTTGTTAAGAAGCTCATGGAAGCTTTCGGAAACTCCCTCTGAAAGCTCCGTAAGAATCCTGTTTATCTCTTCCTTCTCATCCATTTCAAGCTGTCTCAGCTCATTATTCATATTTACTATGGCCTGAGGCTCTATAAAAAGCGTCGCGCCTGTGCCGCTCTGATCGTGGACGATTCCCGGCACTCTGGCCTTATGCTCCTGCTTCACGGGAATAACATACCTGCCGTTTCTCATGGTAACTATGGCGTCCTGAAGAGCCGTTCTGTTTTCCGCGGAATTCAGTATATGATTTATCTTTGCTTTCAGCGCTTCGTTCTGTCTGAGGATGCTCCTTCTTATGCTTTTCAGGGCGCTGCTGGCGTTATCGGCCATTTCGTCTTCAGATATTATACATCGGTCTATATTCTCCGACAGATCCTTGCGCACAGCTATAAGCTCACATATTGATTTTATAAGAGGAATTTCAGGCACATCGCCTTTCACAAAGGTCTTTACTCTCTCCGCTGTCTTCATATTGTAAAGAACGCGGAGAAGCTGAGCCATAGTAAGTGTGCCTCCTTTTCTGGCGAAGGATACGCTTTCCGCAATATCATAAAAACCACCGACAGGTAACGGCCCCTTAAAATTTATGAGCCTTACCGCTTCTGTGGTTTCCGATAGTTTCTCCCTTATTTCCGTCGCGTCATTAAGAGGCCGGATCTCTGAAATCACCTTTTTCGTCATTTCAGAGCCCGCCTTATCACGTAACATCTCTATTATCTTATTATATTCAAGAATATTAAGCGTTTTTTCTTCCATCTAAGCTTATCCGTTATTCTGCTTATATTTTTCCAGCTCTTTCTTCAGCTGAAGATTCTCCATCTGAAGATCGAAAAAGCTGTTCTCCAGCTCACGGCACTTGGCCTCTATCTCACCTACAGCCTGTTCCATATTGTTCTGAGTCTGTACCTTGGCGTTTTCAAATGACTCGTTCAGCTGTTTAATCTCCGCATCCTTCTGCCGCAGCTTCTCCATCAGCTCATCTCTCTGAGTTACTATGGCCTGGGTCTCCTCCTTATAGTCCATGTAGTTCTTTTTAGATTCATCCCAAAGCTGCACATAATGCTGAGCGTCTTTTTCCAGCTGTATATTCATACGCTTGAGATCCTCCATCTCTTCCAGGGTCTGGAAATATTCGCTCGTAATATTTACGGCAGCCAGCACCGCGATATTGGAAGCGACGGCGCCTGCGGCTTTAGCGGCTTCCGTTATTTCCTGCATCTTCATGTCGACGTGAGCCGCCACCTGGATTATCTCTTCCTTTGGCTTTTCCCCGGCTATAACATACTCCTGACCGTAAATTTTTACCTTCACCTTATTGTTTTCCATTTGAACTCTCCTACATTTCTCTGAGAACCGCTCCAAGCTGCTCCTTAAGAGCTTCAAGCACCTTGCCATGAACATCTGTAACTTCTTCGTCAGTCAGTGTTTTGTCTTTATCTCTATAGGTTAAGGCGAAAGCCACGCTCTTCTTTCCTTCCTCAACCTGTCTGCCCCTGTACACATCAAACAGCTTAACGCTTTCCAGAATGGTTCCCCCGTTTTTCCTTATTACCTCTTCTATTTTTCCAACTTCCAGATCCTCGTCAACCAAAAGCGCTATATCTCTTGATGAAGCCGGATATCTAGGAAGCGGAGTATATACTGTCTCAGTATGGGAATGCCTTATGATGGCATCGAACATCATTTCACAGCAGTATACTCTGACACCCTTCATTCCGTATTTTTCAGCCACATCAGGATGTATTTCTCCCATTATCCCCAGCTCGTCACGTAAACCGCCATCCTCTCTGTCTTCATAGCTGCTGAGAACGGAAAGTCTTGCGCATCTTCCCGGATGATACACGCCGTAATCGCTTTCAGCGGAGAACATAACATCTTTTATCCCCAGCACTCTTAAAAGCTCCTCCACTATTCCCTTAAGAGCATAAAAGTCAGCGTCGCCGCCGTACATGCCGATACAGAGGGAATACTGCTCGTCAGGCAGTCCATCCTCATTGAGAACGCTCTCCGTAAAGGTGTTTCCTATTTCAAAGGCCTTTACCCTTTCTATTTTTCTCGAGTAGTTTCTGCCCAGAACCTCCATCATATTTGGAGTAAGGATAGTCCTCATAACCGAGTTTTCCTCGCCCAGAGGATTTATTATCTTAACAAAGGCTCTCTCCCATGAATCCTCAGGTATTCTCAGATTGTCAACACCCTTTGGACTTACAAAGGAATATGTCTGTATCTCATTGAGTCCCATGGCGCAGAGGGAATCTCTCGTAAGATCTCTCAGTTCTCTGTCAGCAGGCCTGCCCGCTTCGGAGTTCCCTTTAGGAAGTGTCATCGGAAGCCTGTCATATCCGTATATTCTGGCTACCTCCTCTATATAGTCCTCCTCTTCAAGAAGATCCTGCCTCACCGTAGGAGGGGTAACGGTCATAACATTGCCGCTCCCTTCAACTTTTATCTCAAGGCCTCTCAGTATTTTCTCCATCTGCTCTCTTCCCAGAGCTGTTCCCAGAACATAATTTATCCTGTCAACGCGGACATCTATGGTCTTGGCCTTCTCCGGCGAAGGATAGGCATCGACTCTTCCCTGACATACCCTGCCTGCTCCTGTAAGCTCTATAAGCCTGCACACCCTGTCAGCAGCGGCTTCACAGAGATTCGGATCTATACCCTTTTCAAATCTCGATGACGCCTCTGTTCTGAGTCCCAGCTTTTTAGAAGTGGCTCTTACACTGTCTCCGTTAAAGTTTGCCGATTCAATTATTATAGTTGTGGTATCCTCCTCTATTTCGGAATTGAGGCCTCCCATTACTCCCGCGATAGCGATACCTCTTTCCGCGTCTTTTATAAGGAGCATATCTTCAGTAAGAGTTCTCTCATTATTATCGAGGGTTACAAACTTCTCGCCTTCCCGGGCGTTTTCAACTATTATTTTTCCGCCCTTTACCTGAGTTATATCAAAGGCGTGTATAGGCTGACCGTATTCCAGCATTACGAAGTTTGTTATATCTACAATATTGTTAATGGGTCTCATACCGGCGTACATAAGGCGCTTCTGCAGCCACCACGGCGACTGCTCCACCTTTACGTCGGTCACTATTCTCGCTACGTATCTTTTGCAGCCCTCGGGATTTTTTATGTCAACTGTCACGAAATCTCCGCTGGCTCCCTTACCGTCTTCCTTTTTTATATCAGTATCCGGATATGTAAAGGGTTTATCAAAGGTGGCTGAAGCCTCCCTTGCCATTCCCACCATAGAAAGGCAGTCGGGTCTGTTGGGAGTTATTTCAAAATCCACTACATCCTGCTTGAGTTCGAGAGCTTCGGCAAAATCCTGTCCCGGTCTGTAGTCTCCCTCGAGGATCCATATACCGTCCTTATGGGCAACCGGGACCACCTTGTCCTCAAAGCCCAGCTCGCCTGCGGAGCACAGCATTCCGAAAGATTCCACGCCTCTCAGCTTTCCCTTTGTTATCTTCACTCCGCCTTCCTGTTTAGGCTGCCCGTGAATAGGTCCCGGAATTACACTGTTGTGGAGAGCTGTCGGGACAAGAGCTCCCTCAAAGACATTAGGGGCTCCCGTAACTATCTGCACCGGCTCCTCATCTCCCGTATCCACGAAGCATATAACCAGCTTGTCGGCATTGGGATGTTTTTCTATTCTTTCTATCCTGCCTACCACCACGTTCTCCATATCACGGCAGAAATGCTGACAGGTCTCAAGATTGGAGCCTGACATTATCATTCTGTCGCAGAACTCCTCTGTGTCAACCTCCAGATCTATATAGTCTTTTAACCACTCTATCGGAACTAACATCTGCTATCCTCCTATTTGAACTGATCTATGAATCGCATGTCGTTTTCATAAAACAACCTGATATCGTCTACTCCGTATTTGAGCATGGCAGCTCTCTCCACACCCATTCCAAAGGCGAATCCCGTATATTTTTCCGTATCCAGGCCGCCTACCTCCAGAACGTGAGGATGCACCATGCCGCAGCCTAGAATCTCTATCCAGCCGCTTCCCTTGCAGACACGGCACCCTTTGCCTCCGCACTTAAAGCAGGAAACATCCATTTCCGCGCTTGGTTCCGTAAAAGGAAAATGATGAGGTCTGAATTTGGTTCTTGTACCGGTTCCAAAGAGCTCCTTGGCGAATCTGTCAAGAGTTCCCTTCAGGTCAGCCATGGTTATACCCTCGTCAACAAGAAGGCCCTCTATCTGATGAAACATAGGTGAATGAGTGGCGTCAGGCGTATCGCACCTGAAGCATCTTCCCGGTGATATTACCTTTATAGGAGGGTCCTGCTTTCTGAGAGTTCTCGCCTGTACAGGAGAGGTCTGGCTCCTTAAAAGGGTACTTTCCGTTATATAGAATGTATCCGTCATGTCCCTTGACGGATGGTTAGGTCCCGCGTTGAGAGCGTCAAAGTTATAAAATACCGTTTCCACCTCAGGTCCCTCTACAATGGAAAAGCCCATATTCATAAATACCCTTGACACTTCCTCTATGGTTATGGTAATAGGATGCTTTACTCCCAGCTTCACCTCTCTGCCCGGCTCTGTAACGTCGATTTTTTCAAGCTTGAATTTCGCTTCTCTGGCAGCAGCCTTTACCTCTTCAAATTTGTCCTCGAGAAGCCTTTCTATTTCTCCCCTGACCTTGTTGGCCATCTGCCCCGTGACCTTTCTCTCTTCAGGCGACAGGCTTCCCATGCCTCTGAGTATTTCCGTAAGCTTTCCCTTTTTACCCAGCAGCTTCACGCGTATGTCTTCGGTTTCTTCAATATTCACCGCTTTCTCTAACTGCGCTTTGGCTTCTTCCAAAATCTTATTCAGTTGAGTTTGCATAACTTTTACCTCTCATATTGTTTGTCTTCTGTGACTGATACATAAGTATGCCGGCCGCCACCGCCGCGTTCAAAGATTCTATGCTCCCCTTCATGGGGATCATTACCTTCATATCCGAAGCCTCAAGAAATCCCCGGCTTACTCCGCTCCCTTCATTTCCTATAACGAGAGCGATATCCCCGCTCATGTCCGCTTCCCAGAAGCAGGTTCCGGCTTCCAGACAGCTTACGGTTATTTTCTTTCGAAAGCTCTTCAGCATTTCTATAACATCCTTCTCCTCTTCCCCCTGAAGCACCGGCATCCGGAAAAGAGATCCGGCCGCCGATCTCGCCCCCTTTGGGGAATATACGTCTGCAGTACCCTTCATCAGGATTACTCCACCGTATCCCGCGGCTTCCGCCGTCCTTATTATGGTCCCCGTATTTCCCGGATCCTGCAGTCTGTCTAAAATAACCAGGTTTACCCCTTTTTTAAGGGCCGTTTCGGCAAAGGATTCTCTGTCCCAGCTTCCCTTGTCGGCAACAGCGATCATTCCCTGAGTATTCTCGGTATCTGAAAGAGCCCTGAAAAGCTTCCTTTCGAGAACCGATGCCGGAACTCCGTATTCCCTTTCCACATGCGAAAACCCCTCGCATATGAATATACAGTCTACAGATGTTCCCGTGGATAAAGCATCCTCTATGGACTTGACTCCTTCTATTATATATTTGCCTGTTCTGTCTCTGTACTTTTTCTGAAGAAGCTTTAAAGCGCTTTTATATATCCTGTTTTCATCTGAGCTTATAAATTTCATTGATTTACAGAACAATAGCCGGTCTGAACCGGCTATTTGA
>DVMP01000023.1 GCA_018714925.1 Candidatus Allocopromorpha excrementigallinarum | reverse complement strand
AAATAGATAATCCGCTTTTTTAGACGGCGATATTTATGTTATAATAACCGAGGATTAAAAGATTATCAAGGGAAGGGAGACAGGAGCGAATGATTTCAAAGATAAACAACGGGCTCAGAATAGTGTTCCTTGTTCTGGGAGCCATATTTTTCATATTAAAGCTTACGGACAGCAAAAAAGAAGAAAGTATTTCCTATAAAGAGGGCTTTCAGAGAGAAAAATTTGACGATATTTGGTAAAGGAGTTTATTTAGTATGAGGATACTGACAATAATAAGCGGTATACTTATGGTGCTTACCGGAGTGTTCTGTTTCGTAAATCCGGGACAGACCTTTCTGGCGCTGGCGTTTGTAATAGGAATCGTCATGGTGATAAACGGCATAATACACACCATGGCGTATCTCATAGGAAGAGGATTCCACAACAGAGGCGACAATAACGGCTGGATACTGACCGACGCCCTGATAACACTCCTTCTGGGAATACTGGTTCTCTGCAATCAGCTTGTGGCGGATACCGCCATACCTATGGTTTTCGGAATGTGGATACTGGTGTCGGGAATACTGAGAATCGAGGCGGCCACTCACATTGACAGGACCAGAAAAACGGGCAATTTCATGACAACGCTTATTACAGGAGTGCTTACGGTTGTTATAGGCATATTCGGATTTATAAATCCTCTGGTAATGCTTCTCAATACAACCATACTTCTGGGAATATTTCTGGCCATGGAGGGAATCAACATTATAGAGCTGGGCATACACATGCCTCATGAAAAGAAATCCTATGTAAAGATATACAAGAGAAAGAGAGAGCCTGTGAGGATAACGCCTGAGGATGAGACTCCGGAAAAGGTGGCGGAAAGGCTGGAGGCCAGGAAAAAGGCCGAAGAGGAAGAAAGTATAGGAATAAGTATAAACAATATAAACGGAAATGTATGATGTATGTATTCTGGGAGGAGGAGCGGCCGGGCTGGCGGCCGCAGCCTCTCTAAAGAAAAACCTGAAAACGTGTCTTATAGAAAAAAACGGAATCCTGGGACGGAAAATTATGGCCACAGGAGGCGGCAGGTGCAATATCACCAACGAAGCCTGTGAGCATAAGGACTCGACCCTGGATTTTTTTAAATCCATAGGCCTTGAAACCTACAGGGATGAAGAGGGGCGTTTTTTCCCATACTCCAACTACGCTCCCGATGTGGCGAAAATTCTTTCTCAGGCCGCCTTGATGAAAAAAACAGATATATTCACGGACTCTGCCGTTTCAAGGGCGGAAAGAGACGGAGAAGGAATATTCACGGTCTTCGCCGGAAAGCGCGTGGTAAGGAGCAGGAAGCTTATTATAGCCATGGGAGGAAAAGCGGCTCCGCAGACAGGCACCACAGGGGACGGATATTCTCTGGCAAGGGGCTTCGGCCACAGAGTAACCAGGCTCTATCCGATTTTAACTCCTATTGAATGCGGAGACTTTTCAGACATAAAAGGCGTAAGGGCAAAGGGCGCGGTGAGCCTTTACAGAGACGGTGAGAAAATCGCCCATGAGAAGGGAGAAATACAGTTTACGGCAGACGGCATTTCGGGAATCTGCGTAATGAATCTGACTATGAAAATAAAGGCTGAGGAGGGAGAGTCTGTAAAAAAGGCCTTCGAAAGGTATTGGGTAGAGCTGGATCTGGCGCCTGATTTTTCCTCTGAGGAGGTGGCAGGCAGAGAGAATTCCTTTGGGATACTTTCTGGGAAGCTGGCTGAAAGAGTCTCCAGGGATGAGATGAAAAGCTGGAGACTGCCGGTCAGAGGGGTCAAGGGCTGGAGGAACGCCCAGTGCACAGGAGGCGGAGTGGCTCTTGAGGACATAGACAGAGAGTCCATGGAATCGAAGCTGGCGCCGGGACTTTATTTTGCCGGAGAAATACTGGATATCCAGGGACCCTGCGGAGGCTTCAACCTTCAGAACGCCTGGGAAACAGCCATTGCCGCCGCTGATCATATAAACCGCCTTAAGGGAGAGGGATAAAAATATGAGATACATTATAAGCGAAATACGAATAAGGCCCGGCGAAGGCTCAGAGGAGCTGGAAAAAGCCGTTTTGAAAAAGCTGAAGAGAAAAAATCTCAGAATAGGAGATATAAAAATAAGGAAGGAATCAATAGACGCCAGAAGAAAGCCTAACGTAAGGCTGGTCTATACGGTGGAGTTTTCCTGTAATGAAAGGCTGGATTTAAAGGAAGCGTCAGACAGCTTCTACATTTCGCCGCGGGGAAGCAGGAAAGCCCTTCGTCCCGTTGTGGCGGGCTTCGGTCCCTGCGGTATATTCGCGGCCCTTATTCTTGCCGAGGCAGGTCTTGAGCCACTTGTACTGGAAAGAGGAAGACCGGTGGACGAAAGAAGGGAAGACGTAAGAAAATTCTGGGAGGGAGGACCTGTTAATCCGGAATCCAACGTTCAGTTCGGAGAAGGAGGAGCAGGTACATTTTCCGACGGCAAGCTGACTACGGGAATAAAGGACGTGAGAAAGGAAAAGGTTCTTCGTGAATTGGCGGCGGCGGGAGCTGACGAAAGCATTATGTACAGGCAGAAGCCCCACATAGGCACAGACCGGCTGGGAGACGTTGTAAAAAACATGAGAAAAAAGATAGAAGCTCTCGGAGGAGAGATTCTTTTCAATACAAGACTGGATGATATGGAGACGGACCGCCGGGATGAAGAGACGGCGCTGAAAGGTCTTGTTATATCCGAAGGAAAGGGAGGAGAGAGATTTCACAGGGAGATTGAAGCCTGCTGTCTCATACTCGCTTCGGGTCACAGCGGCAGGGACACCTTTGAGATGCTTAAAAGAAGAAAGGTTCTTATGGAACAGAAGCCCTTCTCCATCGGAGTAAGGGTCGAGCATCCTCAGAGGCTGATAAACAGAGTGCAGTACGGAAGAGAGGAGCTGGCTGAAATTCTGGGAGCGGCGGAATACAAGCTAAGCTACAGGAGCTCGGGAGGAAGAGGAGTATATACCTTCTGTATGTGCCCCGGAGGATATGTAATAAACGCCTCCTCGGCGGAGAGAGAGGCTGTAACCAACGGAATGAGCATGAGCGCCAGGGACGGAGAAAGAGCAAACAGCGGACTGCTGGTGGACGTAAGAACATGTGATTTCCCCGGAGAGGATCCTCTGGCGGGAGTGGAGTTTCAGAGAAAATACGAAGGACTGGCCTGGGAGAACGGAGGAGGAAGGCTTCCAAAGAGCTCCTACGGAGCCTTCAGAAGGGACAGGGAGGACCCGGTAAGAAGAAGTCTTCCTCAGTTTGCCTCGGAGGCAATTATTGAGGCCATGCCCTTTCTGGGAGAAAGACTTCGCGGCTTTGACAGAGCGGAAACCGTATTTACGGCAGTGGAGACAAGAAGCTCGTCTCCGGTGCGGGTAAAAAGAGACGATACATTCCAGGCCAGTATCAGAGGACTGTTTCCGGCGGGAGAGGGGGCCGGATACGCGGGAGGAATAATGTCAGCCGCGGTTGACGGAATAAAAGCCGCGGAAAAGATGATAGAAGAATACTATCGGTAAAGCCGAATATACTTTACCATGGATTTCGTCCCTTCGTGAAGCTGCGGGGCGGTCCGCGGGGAGGAAGCATGGATATAAAGGAAGAGCTGCTTTTTGATTTCGCTGTAAATATACCGAGGGTGCTGGTGGCGGGAAACACCACGGTTCTCGATAATGTGAAAAGGCTGATGATGCTTACTGACACTCAGATAGTGGTATCAAACGGCAGAAGATACACCTCCGTAAAGGGAAGAGATTTTGTAGTGAGTCAATTAAAAGAGGAAAGGATGCTGGTAAAGGGTGAAGTGGAGGAGATTCGGTTTTTTACGGCATTACAGGAAGATAAAGGTTGAGGGAACGGGGCTCAGGGGCATAGTCAACAAATGTATAAGGAAAAATATAACTCTGAGAAACATCAGATGGAAATCACCTCTGGAATCGACCATGGACCTTCAGGGAGACGATATGGAGGAATTCAGACGGCTGGCGGGTCATTCCCACAGAATAACGGTTCTTGAGGAAGGAGGAGTTCTGCCCTTTTTCAGAAATATAAAGAGCTTCGCCGCAGCTGTGACAGGCGCCTTTTTAATAGGCGCTTTGATTTTTTATCAAGGTCTTTTCGTTGCGGAAATAAGAGTGGAGGGGTACGCCTCCTTAAGGGAGGAGGAAATAAGAGCTGTTCTCAGAGAGGAAGGCCTCTACGAGGGAGCGAGAAAGCCGGAGGATTACGGAAGGGTTAAAAGGAGACTTTACGAGGAATTCAGAGCTGTAACCTGGGTAAGCGTACACCAGGAGGGAAGGCTGGTTAAGGTGAGTATAGCGGAAGGCGGAGAGACGGAGGAAAAGAAGACGGACAAAAGCCTTCCTGTGGACATTATCGCCTCAAGATCAGGGATGGTGGAAAAAATCATACCTCTTAAGGGAAACGCGGCGGTGGAAAAGGGAGATTACGTAAACAAGGGAGATGTGCTTATAAGCGGAACGTACAGCTATCAGAGCACCAACTATCAGAGGGGAGACGATATTTACAACATGTACAGCCACGCTGAGGGCCAGGTAATGGCAAAGGTGCCGAGAAGACTCACATTTTATCTGGAAAAAAACAAAAGAAGAGAAGAGGCCACAGGCCGCGGCATATGGGGCCTTTCCATTAAAATAGGAGATCTCTCATTTGACACTACCCGGGGGATGGGGGACTATGAGTCCTCGAGAAGGAAGGAAAAAGAGCTGGTAAGCCTTGTAAAGCCTCTGCCCTTTGAAATTAAGGCAGTAAAAAAGGAAGAGGTGAGGCTGGAGGAAAGCAGACAGGACTACGGCAGGCTCAGTAAGGTTGTGGAGGCGGCCGTGAGAGAATACGGAAAGGAAAGCCTGTCAAAGGAGGAGCGGATAGTCAGCAGCTCCGTTGATTTTTACGAAGAGAATAACGTAATAAGAGCGGAGGTTTTTCTTGAGGTTCTTGAAGACATAGGAGAGGAGAGGATAATAAGGACAGACGACAGCACTGAAAAGGAGAAACAGGCTCCGTAAAAGAAAGGTTTGAATTTTCAAGCGGAAGAAAATATAATAGAGACATAAGTATAACAGACGGAAAAGGAGAGCTTTATTGGAAAGACAAAGCGCTGAAAAAAAACAGATGATAAAGGTTCCCGTAAGCGAAACCCTGGACAGAGGAGAACTCTTCGGCGGACTTGACGGCAATCTGGGAATAATAGAAAAGAAGCTGAAGGTTGATATAATACAGCGGGACAATGAGCTTATACTTAAAGGAGACAACGCCGGAAAGGCGGAGGGGCTCCTGAGGGAGATGATGAACGTAGTGGAAAAAGGAGAAAAGCTGGATCAGCAGAAAATAAGCTATATAGCAGAGCTTAAGGCCGAGGGCATATCCTACGGAAGCGAGAACATAGGCGGCGATCTCATATGCTTTGCCTACGACGGAAGACCTCTGAGACCCAAGACCATAGGTCAGAGAAGGTACGTGGAAACCATAAGGAAAAAGGATATTGTTTTCGGAATAGGTCCCGCGGGAACGGGAAAGACATATATCGCGGTGGCCATGGCCGTCAACGCCTTTAAAAGCAGGGAGATACAGAAGATAATTCTGGCGAGGCCCGCTGTGGAGGCCGGAGAGCGCCTGGGCTTTCTGCCGGGAGATCTTCAGGAAAAGGTGGACCCGTATCTGAGACCTCTCTACGATGCCCTTTACGATGTAATGGGAAGGGAAAACGCTCTCAGACTGAAAGAAAAGGAGGCCATAGAGGTGGTGCCTCTGGCCTATATGAGAGGAAGGACTCTGGATAATTCCTTTATAATACTTGACGAGGCCCAGAACACCACTCCTGAGCAGATGAAGATGTTTCTCACGAGAATGGGCTTCGGCTCCAAGGTGGTGGTTACCGGAGACATAACACAGATAGATCTTCCAAAGGGGAAGAAATCCGGACTGATAGAAGCTAAAAAGGTGCTTAAAAGCATAGATGAAATAGGCTTCTGTGTTATGAAGGACATGGACGTGGTCCGTCATCAGCTTGTAAAGAAGGTGATAAACGCCTACGACGCCTATTACAGAAGGAATCCGCCTGAAGAGGACTGAAGAAAAAAAGGACAGGCAGAATGAGAATTTTAACGGGAGAAGAAAACAGAATAAGCAGGGAGCTTTTTAATACCCTTGAGGCGACGGCCTCTCTGTGCGTGGAAAAGGAGGGACTGGATCCGGACATGACTGAAATCAGCCTCACCTTTGTATCAGAGGATGAAATAAGAAGGCTTAACAGAATGTACCGTAAGACGGACAGGGTTACCGATGTTCTTTCCTTTCCTCTGGTGGAGGATTTCGGACAGGTGGACAGAGACGAGGAGCTGCTCCTGGGCGATGTGGTAATATGTCTTCCCGTGGCGGAAAGACAGGCCGGCGAATACGGTCATTCCCGTGAAAGGGAAATAGTATACCTCTTTGTTCACAGCGTATGCCATCTTCTGGGATACGATCATATGGATGAAGATGAAAAAAGAGAGATGCGCCGCAGGGAGGAAGAGGTAATGTCCCTTGTGGACCTGGAAAGGAAGCCATAGAAAATGGAAAAATACGGAGAGCATACACGGCAGGAGCTGTTTCAGACGGCCAGAAAAGCCTGTGAGAGAGCGTACGCTCCCTACTCGGGATTCAAGGTGGGAGCGGCGCTGCTTGGTGAAAGCGGAAAAGTATATACGGGAGTAAATGTGGAAAACGCTTCATACGGAGCGGCCATATGCGCTGAAAGGACGGCCTTTGTAAAGGCCATATCCGAAGGGGAAAAAAGGTTCGCGGCCATAGCGGTGGCCTCCCGTGAGGAGGAAGCCGTTCCCTGCGGTATATGCAGGCAGTTTATGTATGAATTTGCTCCCGATATGGACGTTATAACATGTGAAAAGGGCGGAACTTTAAAGGTGAGAAAGCTGAAAGAGCTCCTTCCGGAGGGATTCAGCCTGAAGAAGGAGCCGCGGCCGTAGAGAGGGGAGGAGAATATGAAAACAGGGTTTGTAGGAATAATAGGAAGACCCAATGTGGGAAAATCCACCTTGCTCAACACTGTGCTGGGAGAAAAAATCGCCATAACCACTGATAAGCCTCAGACGACGAGAAATACCATAAGGGGTATATATACCCACAGAGACGACGAGGGCGGCGGCGTTCAGATGGTATTTATAGATACCCCGGGAATACACAGGCCCAGAACAAAGCTGGGAAAGTATATGACCGACTCGGCGACAGCCACTCTGAAGGAGGTGGACGTAATAATCTTCATAGTGGACGGAAAGCTGAGCGACGGTCCGGGAGACAGATACATAACGGAGCTGCTGGACAGTATTACAACTCCCAAGATACTGGCCATAAACAAAATAGATAAAATGCCTCCCGATGATTTTGCCGAAATATACAGCCAGTACGATGAGCTGGGCATATTCGAGGAGATAACGGGCATATCCGCAAAAGAGGGAACCAACGTGGAAGAGCTTGTGGCGAAGACGGCTGAATTTATGGAAGAGGGCCCTATGTATTTCCCTGAGGATATGATAACGGAGCATCCCGAAAGGTTTATTGTAAGCGAGATAATAAGGGAAAAGATACTAATGTATCTGAGAGACGAGGTGCCTCACGGAGTAGCGGTTGAAATAGAAAGCTTTGTCGAGGAGGATAACGTAACGAAAATAGGCGCGGTAATATACTGCGAGAAAAAGACTCATAAGGGAATAATAATCGGAAAGGGCGGAAGAAAGCTGAAGGGCATAGGCAAAAGCGCCAGAGAGGAGATGGAAAAGCTTCTGGGGACAAAGGTGTTTCTGGAAATGTGGGTAAAGGTAAGAGAAAACTGGAGAGACAGTGAAGCGGCTCTTTCCAGCTTCGGCTACAAAGACGGAAGGTGAAAAATTGATTACCGATACTGAAGGCATTGTTTTCAGACAGATTAAAGCATCCTACGGCAGACGGATGATACTTCTCTTCTCAAAGAAATTCGGCAAAATAAGCGCGGGAACAGGCATAAGGGAAAAAGGAAAAAGCAAAAGCTCCCTTTCGCTGAGCCCCTTTACCTACGGAAGATACGAGCTCTTTAAGGGCAGAGAAAGCTACAACATAAACAGCGCGGAAGTGATAAAAAGCTATTACGCCATAGGAGAAAACATCGATAAATACATGAACGGCGCTTATGTTCTGGAGTTTACCGAGAAGATTCTTGCGGAGGAGGCTCCGGCGCCGGGAATATTCAACCTTCTACTCGAATTCTTCGACGTCCTTGAAAAACGGGAAAGGGCCATAGGAACCCTGGTTCTGGCCTATCAGACAAAGGCTTTGAAATACTCGGGGGTATTTCCCGTCCTGGACAGATGCGCCCTGTGCGGCAGAAGAGAGGATCTTTCAAAATTCAGCGTCAGAGACGGGGGCCTTATATGCGGCCAATGCGGCGGAAATATGGAAAATTCACATCCCGATACATTGATTTATGACGTTGAATTTGGTATAGTAGATATATTAAAGTATTTTGCGGCCCACTCCCTTAAAAATCTCGAAGGTTTGGCCCTTAAGGAGGATGCCGGAAAGCTTTTGCAGCGGATTTTAAGAGAATACGCTGCATACTATTTAGACGCTTCTGACATTAAAAGCGAAAAGCTCGTCTGAAGCGGGAACAGCAGGAGGTAGAAAATGGAAATCACTCTGGAAAAAATAGAACTTGTGAAGGACAGAACAGGGGTAACCTATGCGGAAGCCAAGGAAGCCCTTGAGGAAGCCGACGGAAGCGTTGTAGACGCTATAATAGCTATAGAGGAAACCATAAACGCCGGAGAAAAGGGGAGAGGCTTCGGCAAAAAAGGAGAGGACCTTTTTAAGAGCATAAAGGACCTCATTAAAAAAGGAAACGTATCGAAGATACAGGTGAAGAAGGACGGCGAGCTTATTCTCAACGTTCCCGTAAACGCCGGAATCGTAGGCGTTGTCATAGCGCCTCTGGCTTCTGTGGTCGCTGTGGCGGCGGCCTTTGGATTTAAGTGCGTCATAGAGGTAATAAAGGACGACGGAACCATAATAGATGTAAGCGACGCGGTTACGGACGCCATGGGAACCGTTGCGGAAAAAAGCAGCAGCGTGGCCAGCGAGGTAAAGGAAATGAGCGCTGATCTCTACCAGAAGGGAAAGGAAAAGGGATCGGAGCTTTATCAGAAAAGCAGAGAAATGGCCGAAGAAGCCGTAAACAAAATCAAGAAGGATGATGAGGAATACGACTTTTCTCAGTGCTTCAATGAAGAGCAGGAGCCGGGAGAGGTAAAGGCTGAGGACAACGGGGATGCGGCTGATGGAGAAAAAGCGCCTGAGGCTTCCCGGGAGCCGGAAGAAGAAGCTACTTCAGGAGAAGAGGAATCCACAAAGGAAGAAAAGAAGGAAGAATAAAATAAGACAACGGAGAAGCGGAAAACGATGAGTACAGAAGTGACAATGGAAAAGCTCACGGCTCTGGCCAAGAACAGAGGCTTTATATTCCCCGGATCGGAAATATACGGAGGCCTGGCCAACACATGGGACTACGGTCCTCTGGGAGTGGAGCTTATAAACAATGTGAAGAAGGCCTGGTGGAAGAAATTCGTACAGGAATCAAAGCATAATGTAGGCATAGACGCCGCCATACTGATGAATCCGGAGGTATGGGTGGCTTCAGGACACGTGGGAGGATTTGCCGATCCTCTCATAGACTGCAAAAGCTGCAAGGCGAGATTCAGAGCCGATCAGCTCATAGAGGACTTTCTGAAAAAGGAAGGCATCGAGGATGTAACAGTAGACGGATGGTCCAATGAGAAGCTGGAAAGCTTCATAGGGGAAAAGGGAATAAAATGTCCTGAATGCGGAAAGGCGGATTTTACGGGAATAAGACAGTTTAATCTTATGTTCAAAACCTTTCAGGGAGTTACGGAGGACTCCAGGGCGGAAATATTCTTAAGACCGGAGACCGCTCAGGGAATTTTCGTAAACTTCAGGAATGTGCAGAGAACCTCGAGAAAAAAGATACCTTTCGGCATCGCTCAGATAGGCAAGTCATTCAGAAACGAAATAACGCCGGGGAACTTTATCTTCAGAACAAGGGAGTTCGAGCAGATGGAGCTGGAGTTTTTCTGCAAGCCGGGAACCGACCTGGAATGGTTTGCCTACTGGAAGGATTACTGCGTAAGCTTCCTCAGAGCTCTCGGCATGAAGGAAGAAAACATAAAGCTGAGAGATCACGAGGCTGAGGAGCTTTCCCATTACAGCAACGCCACCACGGATATCGAGTACAGATTTCCTTTCGGCTGGGGAGAGCTGTGGGGAATAGCCGACAGAACGGACTTCGACCTTAAGAGGCACATGGAGCATTCCGGACAGGATATGAATTATCTTGACCCGGAAACCAACGAAAAGTATGTGCCTTACTGTATAGAGCCTTCTCTGGGAGTGGGAAGAGTTGTGCTGGCCTTCCTGGTTGACGCCTACGATGAGGAAACTCTTACAGACGGAAAGGGAAAGGAAGACGTAAGGACGGTGCTGAGACTTCACCCGGCTCTTGCTCCTTACAAGGCTGCCGTTCTGCCGCTGGCCAAAAAACTCGCGCCTGCGGCTGAACCTGTGTATGAGGACCTTGCCAGGTACTTCTCCGTTGACTACGATGTTACGGGATCCATAGGCAAGAGATACAGAAGACAGGATGAAATAGGAACGCCTTTTTCAATATGCGTTGACTTTGACACGGAAAGCGACGGATGCGTTACAATAAGAGACAGAGACACCATGGAACAGATTCGAATACCTGTTGATCAGGTTAGAGAATATATTGAACAAAGATTGATTTTCTGATAATTTTAAGACGAGGAGAGTATAAGGAAAAATGAAAAAGTTTGTTTATTCATTCAACGAAGGTTCGAAGGATATGAAGGACCTGCTGGGAGGAAAAGGAGCCAATCTTGCCGAAATGACAAAGATAGGGCTGCCGGTGCCTTTCGGATTTACGGTAACTACGGAAGCCTGCAACAGGTACTATGATGAAGGGCAGTCCATAGGAGAGGATATTAAGGCGTCTATATTCGAAAAGCTGGAGGAGCTTGAAAACGTAACGGGAAAGAGCTTCGGAAGCGTAGAAAATCCTCTTCTGGTATCCGTTCGCTCCGGAGCTAAAATATCCATGCCGGGAATGATGGACACCATACTCAATCTCGGACTCAACGACGATACAGTTGAAGGACTCGCTTCTCTTACGGAAAACCCAAGATTCGCCTATGACAGCTACAGAAGATTTATCCAGATGTTCGGCGATGTTGTAATGGAAATAGACAAGAGAAAGTTCGACTCCATATTCGACGGAAAAAAAGACGAAAAGGGCTATGAATTCGACGTGGATCTTACTACGGAGGATCTGAAGGATATAATAGTAAAATACAAGGAGCTGGTAAAAAAGGAAATGGGAAGAGACTTCCCTCAGGAGCCGAAGGATCAGCTTATGGAAGCGGTTATGGCCGTATTCAGATCCTGGAACAACGACAGAGCCATACTCTACAGAAAGCTCAATGAGATTCCCGACAGCATAGGAACAGCCGTAAATGTACAGTCCATGGTATTCGGAAACATGGGGAACACCTCGGGAACAGGAGTTGCCTTTACGAGAAACGCCGCTACCGGAGAAAAGGCTCTCTTCGGAGAGTTTCTGGTAAACGCCCAGGGCGAAGACGTAGTAGCCGGAATAAGAACTCCTCAGCCTATATCGGAAATGGCTCAGGCGTTCCCTGAGGTATACAAGGAATTCGTAAGAATCGCACAGCTTCTGGAAAATCATTACAAGGATATGCAGGATATGGAGTTTACCGTTGAAAGGGAAAAGCTCTATATGCTTCAGACGAGAAACGGCAAGAGAACGGCTCCGGCGGCCGTGAAGATAGCCGTTGACATGGAGGCGGAAGGCCTTATAGACAGAGAAACGGCTGTTATGAGAATAGAGCCGGCACAGATAGACCAGCTGCTCCACCCTATGTTTGACGGAGACGAGCTGGCAAAGGCGGAAAAGCTCACCAAGGGACTTCCTGCTTCGCCGGGAGCCGCGGCCGGAAGAATATACTTTAATGCCGCTGACGCTGAGGAAGCTGCCGCCAACGGAGAAAAGGTTCTCCTGGTAAGGCTTGAGACATCCCCTGAGGACCTGGCGGGTATGGTTGCAGCAGAGGGAATACTTACGGCCAGAGGAGGCATGACATCTCACGCGGCGGTAGTTGCCAGAGGAATGGGCAAGTGCTGTGTATCGGGCTGCTCGGAAATAAAGGTAGACGAAGAGGGAAAGACTCTCACAATAGGCGAATACGTATTTAAGGAGGGCGATTATCTGTCTCTCAACGGCACCTCAGGAGAGGTTCTCAAAGGACAGGTTAAGACGGTGCCCCCTGAGCTTTCGGGAGATTTCGCCAAGATAATGTCATGGGCGGATGAAATAAGATCACTTAAGGTAAGAACAAATGCCGACAATCCTAGAGACGCCAAGCAGGCTGTGGATTTCGGAGCTGAGGGCATAGGTCTCTGCAGGACGGAGCATATGTTCTTCGAGGAGGAGAGAATTCCGGCGGTAAGGAGAATGATACTTGCCGACAACGAGGAGGAGAGAAGGGAAGCTCTCAAATTCCTTCTTCCTTACCAGAAGGGAGATTTCAAGGGCATATACGAGGCTATGGGAGACAGACCTGTTACCATAAGACTTCTGGATCCGCCTCTCCACGAGTTCCTGCCTCATACCGATGAAGAGATAAGAGCTCTTTCACAGCAGATAAATGTTCCGTATGAAAAGCTGGCGAAGAAGACGGAGGAGCTTCATGAATTCAACCCTATGCTGGGACACAGAGGCTGCCGTCTGGCCGTAACATATCCTGAGATCGCCGAGATGCAGGCCGAGGCCATTATTATGGCGGCCATTGAGGTGAGAAAGGAAAAGGGCCTCGACATAGTTCCTGAGATTATGATACCGCTGGTGGGAATGGTTAAGGAACTTGCCGATGTAAAGGCCACAGTAGTGAAGACTGTTGACGCCGTAATGGAGAGAGAGGGAGTTAAGTTCGACTACCTGGTAGGAACTATGATAGAGATTCCTAGAGCGGCTCTTACGGCTGACGAAATAGCTCAGGAGGCCGAGTTCTTCTCATTTGGAACAAACGATCTGACTCAGATGACCTTCGGATTCTCAAGAGACGATACAGGAAACATAATCAAGGAGTACCTGGACAAGGGAATCTTCGAGGAGGATCCGTTCCAGAGCATAGATCAGACAGGCGTAGGAAAGCTGGTTAAGATGGCTGTAGAGCTGGGTAAGCAGACGAGACCTAACATTAAGCTGGGAATATGCGGAGAGCACGGCGGAGATCCTAAATCCATCGAGTTCTGCAACCAGATAGGACTTCACTATGTGTCCTGCTCGCCTTTCAGAGTACCTATCGCAAGACTTGCGGCGGCGCAGGCGGAAATAAAAAGCAGACAGGCATAGATACTGAGAGTCAGTAAAAAGGAAATTCAAGGCAGGGAGCATCATTTTTCAATGACGCTCCCTTTTTGGTTCTTTAGCTTGAAAAATCATCGGACCGGGAGAATTTCTGACAAAGGATGGAGAGACGGTTGAAGAGGCCAGGAAGAGGCTGGCGGAGGAACAGGAGAACCGCGAAAAGGGTGAAGGCAGTCGCTAAAGGGTTCCGGAAAGGACCCGGGGATCTATGAAATTTTTCCTACATATAATGTAGACTTTATGGGCTTTTAACAGACGTTGTCTATAATACGTCTGGGGGAAGCCCGTTTTCTTTTACATGGAAGCAAAAGAAAAAAATACTCCTTTTTTTCTAAGAAGACAGAAAAAGAGGAGAGGGACAAAAGAAAAATATGTAGAAAAGGTACAGAAGATTTATGACAAGCAAATTCTCTTTTAAAGTAAGAAAAAACTATAAGCAGCTGAGACCCTCCGAGCAGAAGGTCGCCGACTTTCTCCTGCGGGGAGATGTGGACGTGATGGAGCTTACCATAGAGACTCTGGCTAAAAAGGCAGAGGTGAGCCAGCCTACGGTTATAAGATTTGCCAGGGCTATGGGGCTCAACGGTTTTAAGGAGCTGAAGAACCAGCTCCTTTCCGAGAAGCTGAAAAGCGACAGTGAGAGCGAGCCGGCAAGGATGATATCATACAGCGTCCAGAGGGACGACAAGCTGGTGGATGTTCCCCTCAAGGTGATTTCCACCAATATCAGGCAGCTTGAAAATATCCTTAAGAATCTGTCAGCCTATGAATTTATAAAGGCTGTTGAAATCATAAGGAAGGGAAGAAAAGTATTCATAGCGGCGGCGGAAAATTCCGGAGCCGTGGCGGCGGATCTGGCGACAAAGCTGATGTTCATGGGCCTCGATGCCACCTTTTACAGCGACGGATATCAGCAGGTGCTGGGAGCAAGCAATCTGGGAAAGGAGGATGTAGCCGTGGGAATTTCATATACCGGGGCAACCGTCAGCACCGTAAAAGCTCTTGAAACCGCCAGAGAAGCGGGAGCCGCGACCATTGCCATAACCAATTATGAGGACGCGCCTATAAACAGATATGCCGACGCGATACTCTGCTCGGGAAACGAGCCGTATATATACAGCAAATCGGTGTTTTCAAGATGCGCCCAGCTTTCAATAGTGGATATGCTGTATACGGGACTCCTTTTAAAGGACTTTGACGGGTTCACCATGAACCTGGAGACGAGAGGAATGATAGCGGAGGAATTCATGATAAAGGAAAAATGATTTTTCGGAGAAAAACTACAGAGGATGCGGTAATAAAAAACGTAAAGTTAACTGTGACTTTACGTTTTTTCGGTTGTGGAGTTAATACAGTTCCTTTAAACTGCACTGGAAAATTAAAAGAGGTTTTACGATTGAAAGGAGAACTCAGAGAAAATGAAGAAGAAATTAGTAAGCCTTTTGATTATGGCGGTAACGACTTTATCCATATTCAGCTTCACCGCGTGCTCCGATGACAGCGGCAGCGGAAGCGGCGCTGTAGAAAAGGCTGAAGAGGGAGAGATAACGGTTTATACGGCTCTTGAGGATGAACAGGTAAGCGAGTATCTGGAGGCTTTTAACAAGGAATATCCCGACATAACGGTCAATGTGGTAAGGGAGTCGACAGGCATAATAACGGCAAGACTTCTGGCGGAAAAGGATAATCCTCAGGCAGATGTAGTGTGGGGAACCGCCGCCTCCTCCATGATGGTGCTGGACGATCAGGGAGGACTTAAGGGCTACGCTCCGGAAGGTGTTGACAGAATACTTCCTGAATTCAAATCAGACAAGGAAGAGCCTACATGGGTAGGTATAGACGCCTGGGAAACAGCCTTTACGGTAAATACGGAGGAAGCTGAGAAGCTGGGGCTGCCGGAGATAACCTCATATGAGGATCTTCTTGATCCGGCCTTTAAAGGACATATAGTAATGTCCAATCCTAATTCATCAGGAACGGGCTTCCTTACAGTATCGGCTATCCTTCAGCTTATGGGCGAGGAAGAAGGCTGGGACTACCTGGACAAGCTGGATGAGAACATTTCCCAGTATACACACTCAGGATCAAAGCCTGCAAAAATGGCGGCTTCGGGAGAGTGCGCCGTGGGTATAAGCTTCGGATACGCCGGTCTCAGCCAGAAAGAGGACGGGGCTCCTGTGGAGGTTATATTCCCTGAAGAAGGCTCCGGCTGGGATCTTGAGGCCAACGCTCTCATAAACAAGGATGAGATAAATCCCGCTTCCTACACCTTCCTCGACTGGGCTATATCAGACAGCGCCATGGAGCTCTATAAGGAAAATTATCCTATAATAACCACCAACGACGTAGGCGAGTATGAAGGATATGAGGGAAATCCTCTTGATCAGCTTATAGAAAACGACTTTTCATGGGCGGCCTCAAACCGTGAGGATATACTGAGCCAGTGGATGGAAAGATATGACGCAAAATCAGAGCCGGAAGAGGAGTAAAAGAGATGTCATTTTTATCGGTAAAAAACGTAACAAAGGTATTTGACGGTCAGACGGCCCTTAAAAACGTTTCTCTGGATATAGAGAAGGGAGAGCTTATAAGTATACTGGGACCTTCAGGCTGCGGAAAAACAACGCTTCTGAGAATAATAGCGGGGCTTGAGACTCCCACAGAGGGGACAGTTGAAATAAAGGGAAGAGACTGTACAAAGCTTCCTCCCTCAAAGAGAAATTTCGGCATAGTGTTTCAGTCCTACGCCCTGTTTCCCCATATGACAGTGGAGCAGAATATAATGTTCGGCCTGAACCAGCAGAAAAACCTTTCAAAAGGAGAGCGAAGACAGCGATGCGAGGAGGTGCTTACAATGGTTGATCTATACGAGCACAGAAAGAAGTATCCTCCTCAGCTTTCAGGAGGACAGCAGCAGAGAACGGCTCTTGCGAGAGCCGTCTCTCTGAAGCCTGAATACCTGCTTCTGGATGAGCCTCTTTCAGCTCTTGACGCCAAGGTAAGGGTAAAGCTGAGAAGCGAGATATGTCAGATACAGAGACGGCTGGGCATAACCACCGTTATGGTTACTCACGATCAGGAGGAGGCTCTTACAATGGCCGACCGTATAGTGGTGATGAACAACGGCTCGGTGGAGCAGACGGGAGAGCCCAGGGAGGTTTACAGCAGCCCCGAATCGGCATTTGTGGCCAACTTCATAGGGACCATGAATCTCTACAGAAAAGAAGGGGGAACCTATGGAGTAAGACCGGAAAGCATAAGTGTTTCCAGGCAGAAAAGGTCAGATGGAAGCCAGCTTTGGCCGGGAAGGATTACGGAGGTGGAGTTCAGAGGGCCTCTCACGAGAATTTACGGCCGGCTTGACAGCCACGAGCCTATATGCGTGGATATGGAGTCGGAAAAGGCCGAAAGCCTCGATCTGAGACCAAATGAAAATATTTTCTTCAGCGTGCCCTCAAAGGAGATAATAAAGTATCCGGAAAATGAGGCGGTTTGAGAGAGGTGAGAAAATGGAAACTCTGAATCACTCGAGGAGCTTAAGGCCGGCAGCCCTGACTATGGGCATAATGACCTTATGCTTCCTCGTAATACTTATATGCCCTATGTACAGCCTTTTTTCAAAGGCATTTCTGGCGGCGGACGGAAGCTTCGCGGGACTTGATAACTACAGGGAGTACTTTTCAACCCCGGCTCTGTCCGTCTCCATAGGAAATACTGTAACAGTATCGACAGCGTCGGCTGTACTGGGAACTCTTATAGGCTTTCTGTATGCCTACGGACTTACAAGAACCAACATAAGGGGGAAGGTCCTTTTCAGATACGCGGCTATGATACCCCTTTTTCTTCCTACGGTGGTTCACGGCCTCAGTCTCGTTTACCTTTTCGGAAACCAGGGAATAGTGACGGGTCTCGGATGGGACATAGGGCTTTACGGAAGAACAGGCATAATAATATCGGAAGTGATTTACACCTTTCCTCAGTCATTTCTCATGTTTTACATAGCTCTGAGATATGCTGACGGAAGACTGTACGAGGCGGCCGATACCATGGGATGCGGAAGCTTCCGAAAGTTCAGAAGCATAACCCTGCCGTCTGTACGATATACACTTATAAACTCTCTGTTCGTATGCTTTACTCTGGCCTTTACGGATTTCGGAGCTCCCAAGGTGCTGGGAGGAAGCTACAACGTTCTGGCCACAGATATATACAAGCAGGTTGCGGGACAGTTTGATATGAATATGGGAGCCGTAGTGGGAACCCTTCTTCTGATACCGGCTGTAATAAGCTTCGGAGTAGACAGAATAACCTCCGGAAAAAACAGCGGAACCATAAGCTCAAAGGCCAGCCGGCTGGTAATCAAGCCTTCCGCGGCAAGAGACGCGGTGTTTTATGTTATATGCGGTGCGATAACACTTTCTCTCATAATAATGGTAGCAGTACTGTTTATGGGAGCCTTTACAAAGTATTACCCTTATGATATGGGCTTTACCCTTGAGAACTTCAGATTCAATGATTCGACGGGAGGAATACAGAGCTATATTAATTCCATAATCATGAGTATTCTGACGGCTGTGTTCGGAACCGTATTCGTGTTCCTCTATGCCTATATGATAGAAAGAAGCAAGGCGCCCGGCTTTCTTAAGGGTCTGGGAAAGCTTTTCTCTTCCCTGCCTCTTGCGCTGCCGGGAATGGTAATAGGACTCAGCTTTATATTTTTCTTTAACCAGCAGAGCAATCCCCTTAACTTCATTTACGGCACGGTGGTAATTCTCGTCCTTGCCAATATAGTGCATTTTTATTCGGTACCATTTGTTACGGCAAGCAGCGCGCTTAAAAAGCTGGACAGAGAGTATGAAAATGTGACGGACAGCATGAAGATCCCCGGCTGGAAAGGCTTTTTCAAGGTTATAGTGCCTCTTTCCCTGCCTGCGGTTCTCGAGATATTTCTTTTCTACTTTATGAACGCCATGGTAACGGTGTCGGCGGTAGTGTTCCTCTACAGCGCCCAGTTTAAAATAGCGTCCATAGCTATTACCCATATGGAGGAGGCGGGAGACATTGCCCAGGCGGCGGCCATGAGCCTGCTTATACTCTTTGTAAATGTCGCGGCAAGGGCAGGCTACGAGGTGCTGGTACACAGAATAAAGAAGAAAAATGAAATGAGGTCGCTGGCGGAAGAGACTTCCGGAGAAAGAAAAAAGAGGAGCGCCTTAAAGGTGCAGGAAGCCTGAGGAGGAAAAAATGAGGAAAATAGAAGCCGTAATATTGGACTGGGCCGGAACCACGGTGGATTTCGGATCCGAAGCGCCTGTAAGAGCTTTTGCGGAAAGCTTTGAAAGGTTCGGCATGAGTCCCACCCTTGAGGAAATAAGAAGGCCCATGGGAAAGCTTAAAAGAGATCATATCCATGAAATGATGGAAATGCCCCGCATAGGAAGTCAGTGGGAGACGCTTCACGGAAGGAAATGGAATGAAAACGATGTGGATGAAATATACGCTGTCAGTGAAAAGGCCATAATGGAGGTGCTCCCTCTTTTTACGGAGCCCAAGCCCTTTGTCAGGGAAGCGGTGGACCTGCTGAGAGAAAAAGGAATAAAAATAGGCTCCACCACAGGGTATACGGAGGAGATGATGGAAATAGTCTCCGCTGAAGCGGAAAAAAAGGGATATCATCCCGATATGTGGGTAACTCCTGATCAGGTGGAGGGAAGGGGAAGACCATATCCCTACATGATATTTAAAAATCTGGAGGGTCTGGGAATTGAATCCGTAAGCTCCGCCGTTAAAATAGGAGACACGGCGGCTGATATAGCAGAAGGCAGAAACGCCGGGCTTATTTCCGTGGGAGTTGTGGAGGGAAGCTCCGTAATGGGTCTTTCCGCGGAGGAGTATAAAGGACTGTCCGGTGAGGAAAAGGAATCACTTGACAGTGAAGTGAGAAAGAAATACGCTCAGTGGGGAGCAGATTACGTGATCCAGAACTTCAGTGAGCTGGAGGATCTGATATTTGACATAGAGCGGAATCAGGGGATATAAATACGCTGGATTTCAGGGCGCCGCAGGGGCGCTCTTTTTTTAGTTGACGAACGTAAAAACGTTCGTTTTAATAGATATTA
The DNA here is from genome assembly GCA_018714925.1 of Candidatus Allocopromorpha excrementigallinarum. Lineage (GTDB taxonomy): Bacteria > Bacillota > Clostridia > Peptostreptococcales > Anaerovoracaceae > Lentihominibacter > Lentihominibacter excrementigallinarum. The sequence continues at coordinate 2,711 of DVMP01000023.1, read as the reverse complement.
AAAGAAAAGACGGAAAATTCTCAAAATGGTACTATATTGCGATGAAAACAGATAAGGCGGTGGTTTTATGGGCAGCATAAGCGCGACAAAAGCACGAGAGCATATCTATGGCCTGATCGAGCAGGTAAACGATGAGTCGGAACCGATTTTGATAACCAACAACAAAGGACACAATGCTGTGCTTATTTCCGAGGGCGACTGGAAGGCTATTCAGGAGACTCTGTATTTAAACAGCATTCCCGGAATGACGAAAAGCATTCTCAAGGCGGCCGGGGAGCCGGCGGAAAGCTGCGGGGAGTATGACGGAGACGAGGAGTGGTAATGTACAGAATACTTTTCAGCAGCCGGGCGGAGAAGGATAAGAAAAGGCTGAAGGAAGCGGGTCTTGAAGAAAGAGCAAAGGAAATATTAAATAAGATGTGTGAGGACCCCTTTGCCGCCCCGCCCGCCTTCAGGGCTCTGAAGGGCAATTTAGCCGGTTTTTATTCAAAGCGGATCAATATTAAGCACCGTCTTGTATATCAGGTGATTCCTGAGGAGAGAATAATTAAGGTTCTTCGCATTTGGACCTGTTAAAGGGGAATATGTCCGGATTAATACCGGCCGCCGCGGCGCGCCCGGTCAACACAGGAGGTTTCTTAAAGGATGTTAATAACAAGAGGAGGAGTGATTATGATTGAATTTATTACTTGAAAAACTTAAGGAGGTTGCAGTGTCTGTACTGCCCATTACCGTCATCGTAATGGCGCTGAACTTTACCTTGACGCCGATGGAATTAAATATGGTTGTCAGATTTCTCCTGGGAGCAATGTTTATAATAGTCGGACTTGCGGTATTTCTTATTGGAGTCGATTTGGGAATTACTCCCATAGGAAATCTGATGGGAAACGCACTTGCAAAGAGCAGTAAAATCAGTGTAGTATTGATATCGGGACTCATTCTGGGCTTTTTCGTATCAGTGGCGGAGCCGGACCTGCATATACTGGCGGAGCAGGTTGACGATGTTACGGGAGGCATAGTATCAAAGATAAGCATTGTGGTGGTGGTATCAATCGGTATAGCGGTTATGCTAAGTATGGGACTGGGCAGAATCGTAAAGGGAATACCCCTCTACAATATGCTGACAGTGCTTTATATGGTGATTTTCCTCCTGGCTCTTTTGACCTCAGAGGAATTTCTTGCCATATCCTTTGACGCTTCGGGAGCAACGACAGGGGCTCTTACGGTGCCCTTTATAATGGCTCTGGCCATAGGAGTCTCGGCCATGAGGCGGGATTCGAAGGCGTCGGAAAAGGACAGCTTCGGCCTCGTGGCAATAGCCTCCACCGGCGCCATTATGGCTGTAATGATAATGAGCATAATTTTCGATATGGACCAAATGCAGGGAAGCCTGGAAATAAGCGAAGAGGCGGGCGGCAGTGTGCTGGGGCCGTTTATGGCTGAGCTGCCGGTCCTGCTGTTTGAATCAATAGTGGCCATATCTCCCATACTGATAATATTTCTCATATGTAATTTCGCGAAATTCAGACAGGGACGCGCCAGCCTGAAGAAGATATGTATGGGACTCTTTTACAACTGGATAGGTCTGGCGGTGTTTCTTACGGGAGTCAACGCGGGCTTTCTGGACGCGGGAAAGTATATAGGACACCATCTGTCGGAAAACTACGGATATCCGGTGCTTATAGCCATAGGATTTATTATAGGTCTTCTGACCATACTGGCGGAACCGGCTGTGCATGTACTCACACATCAGATAGAAGCCGTTACCGCAGGCTATGTTAAGAGAGCCTACGTGCTGGGAGCCCTTTCCATAGGAGTGGGCGCGGCGGTAGCTCTTTCCGTAATAAGGATAATAATTCCCGATTTATTGTTGTGGCATTATCTGCTGCCGGGATATATAATAGCGATAGGCCTTATGTATATAGTGCCGAAGCTTTTTGTGGGCATTGCCTTTGACTCGGGCGGCGTGGCCTCGGGACCCATGACAGCCACCTTTATACTGAGCTTCACTCAGGGAGCGGCCGAAAGCATGGAAGGGGCTGACGTGCTGGTGGAGGGCTTCGGAGTAATATCCATGGTGGCCCTTACTCCTATTATAGCGCTGCAGGTATTGGGGCTTATTTTCAAGGTAAAGGCCGCCAGAAACGAAGAAAGCAAGGAGTCTTTAAAAGGGGAGCCGCCCGGACGCAGTATTGAGATTTAAAGGAGAGTGACAATGAAAAGGTTTGAGTGCGCCTGTTTTGTGGTAAAGCATGGATGGGCAAGCTATCTTCTGCATTTCGCCAGAGAGCACGATATTTTCGGCGGAACCATATTCTACGGCACGGGCACGGTGAAGAGTTCTCTGCTTCGGGCCCTTTCCCTGGACCGGGTGGAAAGGGAAGTCGTGATAATGGCAGCGGAAAAAAAGTATACGAGACGAATTATGGAGATGCTCTCTCAGAAGCTTGATATGAAAAAGGAGCATCACGGCATCGCCTTCAGTATGCCGGTAAAGGTATATATAGGCGGCGTTCACAGGGAAGACGAGGATAATGAAGAGGAGGATGAAAACATGTACAACGCCATTACTCTGGTGACGGAAAAGGGAAAAGCTGAGGAGGCCCTTGACGCGGCTCAGGACGCGGGAGCCACGGGAGGAGTCATTATCAATGCCCGTGGAGCCGGAAGGCACGAGAAGAGCAAGTTCATGTTCATGGATATAGAGCCGG
>DVMP01000022.1 GCA_018714925.1 Candidatus Allocopromorpha excrementigallinarum | reverse complement strand
ACATTATCGCAAATACGTGTATAATGAAGTTACAGAAATATATGCTAATACTGAATGAATCAAGAGGACGGAACGGGCAGCGTCGCCCCTTAATTGGTTATGAGATGTGGGAGTGTCTCCCCACCTGATTTGTTCGTATCGGATAAGCGGGTAACTTCGGTTGCTCGCTTTTTTTAACTCACAAATGATTTTGTTATTAAGAAGTTCTACAAACGTTGGTGGTTTTGGCTTATAGTTGTAATTTCGGGGGTTTTCTTTTTTGGCTCTCCTCGCGTTTTATGCGTGGGCATTCACAGCTTGCGTTTATCGTTATTGGAAATTAAGCTTTCGAAAATGCCGAGCAGCCGGCCGTTACTGCCAGGATATCAATAAAGGTGCGGAGAATCAGGTCTGGGATGTCGGCGTCAAAAACCAGAGGCATAAAGAAGTTGAAGAGAATCAAATCCACCCCGAACAGCAGCCCTCCCAGGATAAGCGCCCGTAAAATCCGGTTTTCGCTGCGGATATAAAGGCTCAGCCATGATATCACACAGGAGATTGCGATACCTGTCAGCAGACACCACAGCACCGTTTCCAGCGGCTTCTCATTAAAGGAAGAGTATATGTCAAAGACGAAATACTGTATCATCCGCCCGGCAAAAAAGCTCCCTGTGACAACCGTCACCGGAAGAATGGAAAAAGGCGGCTTTTCTTTATCTGCCCGCGGCACAGGGCTTCCAAACAGCAGACCCAGCAGCAGGCCCATGACGATCAGCGCCAGGCTGTCAGCTGCCGGATAAGTGATCTGATCAATGCCCGCTACATGCGGCAGAGGCTCTAAAAGATAAACGATCCACACGACGCAGCAGGAAAGGCCGTATTTCAGCCCCTGTAAAACCCGATTGCCGCCCAGATTACTGCCAATGAGCAGAAACAGAGAGGCGATCAGGGAGTAAGCGAAAATGCCATAGACAGTAAAAGCCAGCGGCATGGTGCCGTTTCGCGCAAAAACACTGGGCTCCAGAACCGTCTGCTCACCGGCCGGAATAGAAAGCTGACCGATAATGCGGACGATGGTTGTTGCAAGTCCGATCAGGAAAACTTTCAGGATATTTTTAACAGCGCTGTTCATATTGTTTCCCTCTGTATTTCCCAAACAATAGGCTCCAGCGTGCTTAGGTCTGTGAAATCTACCTGCCTGCCATAGGTTTCTATGAGCGCCTTGTTCTCCTCCGTTTGTTTTTCAAAGGGCGTCCTTTGCAGGGATTGGTACAGCAGCTTCATCATCGTTCGGTGAGCGAAAGAGAGCTTTTGATAGTCGATCCCGCCGCGAAGATGAAAAAGCTTCGCCCTGTCAAGCAGCTCTGCGGAAAGCTGCTTTTCCAGAGAAGCGCGGATATTGTGCTGATTTTCCGGCTCGTCAGGATCAGCCAGCCCTACGGTAACGAGGAGCAATTTTTGTCCCTCCTGAAGAGAAAAGCTTTTCAGAGTTTTCGCCAGGCCCAGAACACCGCCGGCATAAAGGCCGCCCATATAGATAATTGTCTTCATGTCGGAAAGCTTCGGCGCGTCCTCGTAGCTCACTGCGGGAATACCCGTTTGCCTGGACAGCATTTCCGCGTATCGGCGTGTACTTCCATACCTGCTGCCGTAAACAATAATGTGTTTCATAATCGCCCTCCTGCTCCCTGCCATCTGTCCCTTTCAAAAGCGCGAAAAAAGCAACCTTGAAAGAAAGAATAAAATCATAAATGTGTAGCGTTTTTTAATTATATATCAGGCAGCATAAAGGGGCTATCCGCCTTCGGTTAAATCTGCGTAAAATGCATACTGACCTTATTTGCTTTCCTTGTAGGATAAAAGCATTATACAGCCGAATCCGGCCAGAAGCGTCACCGCGCATATAATAATATCCGTTCCGGAAGGAATCCCGGGGAAAACCTCTCCCATAGATCCCAGAACAAAGCCGAGTATTATGAGATATGTAGGCTGAGGATAGGAGGTCATGGCCTTTTCCAGAATCTTAGTTGTAAGAATTATTCCCAGAATAAGGCCCACGCCCAGAGGAACGAGAAAAGGCATGTAAAACTGGCTTATGGCCCTCATAAGCTCATCGTAAAGTCCCATTACAAGAAGCAGATACGACACGCTTATTCCCGGAAGGACAAGAGCTACGGCCGCTATGAATCCCGCCAGAGCCAGAAACATTATTCCCTTAAAATCAGCATCCATGCTGGACTGTCCGCCGGAGGCCGGTATCATCGCAAGTCCCAGCACGATAACAAGTCCCAGCAGCACATAAAACAAGCCTCTGAGGGAGACTCTTTTCACCTGAGACTGTTTTACTATGAGAGGGACCCCTCCGGCTACAGCTCCAAGAAAGAAATAAAGCATCGGCATGGGATATCTCTCAATAAGCTGAAGAAGCGGCTTTGAAAAGAGAAACATTCCCAGCAGTCCGCTTACACCGAAGACCAGAAGAAAGAAAAAATTCTTTCTCTTGCTCTTCATAAATGAGCTTACCGATGATACAAGCTGATCGTAAATTCCCAGAATTATAGCCATTGAGCCTCCGCTTACTCCCGGCACCAGCATGGTGCCTCCTATTATGAGGCCCTTTAAGGCAACTGCGGGGCTCAGATATTTCCGCGTTTTGTTATTTGAATCATTGTCCATAAGTCTGTCTCTCCGTCTGTCAGTCTATTCGAAAAGCGGCGTGGAAAAGTATCTCTCCGCCGTGTCAGGCAGAACAGTCACCACGGTCTTTCCCTTTCCAAGCTTTCTTGCCAGCTTCATGGCTGCCGCCACATTTGTCCCGCTGGATATGCCGCACATGATTCCCTCCTTGGATGCCAGATCCTTTGAAACTCCTATGGCTTCTTCATCCTTTACTATGCATATATCGTCGTATATTTCCTGGTTGAGTATTGCCGGCACTACTCCGTCGCCTATTCCCATCTGAAGATGAGTTCCAATGGAGCCTCCTGAGAGAATCGCCGCGTGCTCAGGCTCCACAGCCCATATTTCAATGTCGGGATTCTCAGCCTTCAGAGCCTCTCCTATGCCTGTTATGGTGCCTCCTGTTCCTATGCCCGAACAGAACCCGTGTATAGGTCCGTCTACCTGCCGGAGTATTTCCTGACCTGTCTGTCTTCTCTGTATATCCGTATTGGCCGGATTCTCAAACTGCTGAGGCACAAATACTCTGTCATCGTTTTTCTGCATACTCATGGCCATTTCAAGGCATTCCTCTATACACTCGCCTATATTGCCGGCGTCATGAACGAGAATAACCTCCGCTCCGTAATGCTCAACCAGCTTCCGTCTCTCCTCGCTTACGGAATCCGGCATTATTATCTTAGTTGTATAGCCTCTGACAGCTCCCACCAGGGCCAGTCCTATTCCCTGATTACCGCTGGTAGGCTCGACTATTATGGTGTCCTTATGTATTTTACCCTGCTTTTCGGCTTCTCTTATCATATTATATGCCGTACGGGTCTTAATGGAGCCTCCTATATTGAGCCCCTCAAACTTGACAAGTATCTGCGCGCTCTCGGAATCCGCCATTCTCGAAAGTCTTATTATGGGAGTGTTTCCCATTGCTTCTAAAACATTATTGTATATCATATCTTTTCCCTCAAACTTGACTTCAATAATAAATTATATCAAAACATGCGCCTCTTTACCACCTATAATTTGCCGCAACACTTTTTTCCGCTATTTTGACTTTTTTTCTTGCAATAAACGTAAAAAGTAGTATAATAGACTAGTCACGACTTTGACGTGACGCTGCTGAAAAGCATACTGTGCGGATATGGCGGAATTGGCAGACGCGCACGGTTCAGGTCCGTGTGAGGGAAACTTCATGGGGGTTCGAATCCCTTTATCCGCACCAAATCGGGCGCTTATAAAACAAGCGCCCGATTTTTGTATTTGCAGGTTTTCTGCGAGATACCAGGCCGTAATTT
>DVMP01000021.1 GCA_018714925.1 Candidatus Allocopromorpha excrementigallinarum | reverse complement strand
GTTTTTTATTTCAGCAGTCTATCCCGCGGAAATATAATCATCCACCTTTGAGTAATCAAGGCCTTTGAAAAGGTTCCTTCTGAAATCTCCCGAGGAGCAGTGTATCAGCTTCTTGTACATTCTGTTCATGTGGGCGTGATCGAAAAAACCGCTGTCAGTGGCTATGTCCACAAGAAGCCTGTCCCTTTCCTCAAGTATTTTCTCCATGGAAAAGCGCAGCTTTATTATCTGGGAGTAGATTTTGGGAGACGTTCCCACGTATTTTTCAAATATCTTTCCTATATATCTGGATGTAACGCCTCTTTCCGCGGCCAGAGCCTCAATCCTTATATTGCCCCTTTCCTGAAGGATTCTGTCTGTACAGTATTTTATGAGATATATGTTTGAGCCCGGCGGCAGGCCGGAGTCCGGCTCCTTCATCAGAGCCTTCGCCCTGCTTACGGGATGTGACCCTCTCTTCAGCTCTCCATTGAGAGGAACGGCTCTGTTGGCGATGCTTCCGGCCGGCTCATTTAAAAGAAGGGAGCCGGCTCCGGGAGTAAATTTTATAAAGATGCAGCATTCGCCGGGACTTATTACCAGTTTTTTTATCTCCTCCGTCACGCCGCATATGTATGAGCTTACATTGCTGTCTCTTCCTCTGAAAACAAGGGTTATGCGGCTGTCCGGTATCACCGGCACCGTTTTCTCCTCCCGTGATAACGACCTTATGTAAAAAGCGTCGGCCACCGCCCCATTTGGAGAAAATCCGGAAAGAAATCCCGGTCTTCCCGTCTCAAGACCTTCCTCCTCAAAGATAAGCGGCATGTAGTTAGCTTTGTTTTTACCTTCCATCATCAAACCTGAAAATCATCTCCCGAAAATAAAATCGCTGCCGCGGCAGGCGGCAGCTTTTCTCTCAGCTTTAAGTCAGTCTCTTACCTTCTCTCCCAGCTTTTGAGCCTGAGCCGGATAATCGGTCTTTTCTATGTCTTCCCGCGTGTACACGCCTCTGGCCACCAGAACTCCTTCAGGCGTCCAGTTAAGATACCTGCATATGGTTTCATAATGCTTTTCAATAGCCTCAGGCACCCACTCCTCCTCGTCTCCGCAGGCGGATATAAGCACTGATTTCTTTTTCATTTTCAGCAGATCATCGTTAAAAGCGTAGAATCTGTCTATGGCGGCTTTTATCTGGGCGCTCATGCCGAAATAGTATACAGGAGTGGAAAGCACCACCATATCCGCTTTCATAACGCCTTCTCTCACCTTGTCCATATCATCCTTCTGTACGCACCTTCCTTCATGAGCTATACAGTAATCACAGGCAAGACATGGCTTTACCTCTAAAAATGCCGTGTCTATTTTCTTTATCTCATGCCCGTTTTTTTCGGCTCCCTCTATGAATTTTTCAGTCAGCAGAGCCGTCGTACCCTTCTTATGAGGGCTTCCTGTAAGTACAGTGATCTTCATTTTCTTACCTCTTTTCACTTTACACCTGAGATTTTACGCTGAATACATTAATGTATTTTTTTACATTTCTGTATACGCTATCTATCATTATCTCATTGAGCTTAAAAAAGTCAACCCTTTCCGTTTTTCTGGCGTACTCCTCAACTCCCCCGGCCAGAGCGCTGAAATTGGCCGTAGCTATATTTAGCTTTCTTATTCCCAGGGATATGGCCTTTATATAGTCTTTATCGCTTATTCCCGATCCTCCGTGAAGCACAAGGGGAGTTTCCGTTACTTTGTCTATTTCCTCAAGAACGTCAAAGGCCAGCTTCGGCTCTCCTCTGTAGTTTCCGTGAGCGTTTCCTATGGCCACCGCCAGGGCATCCACCCCTGTCTCCCGGCAGAAACTCTCCGCTTCTTCAGGCTCCGTGTATTTAATTTCTGAGCCCTTTCCGCCGCCCTCGCTTCCGCCGACAACGCCAAGCTCTCCTTCCGTATCGGCTCCGTATCCTTCAGCCAGTCTTTTGACCTCCGCTGTCTTTTTGACGTTTTCCTCAAGGGGAAGTCCTGATCCGTCAAACATAACCGACGTGAATCCGTAATCAAGAGCCTGTTTAATTACTTCAACGCTGGATCCGTGATCAAGATGCACGGCTATATCCACCTTTGACCTTCGCGCCGCCTCAACCATCATGGGACCCATAAGCTCAAGGGGCGAATGAGAAAGTCTCACCTGGGCGATCTGTATTATTACGGGAGCTGCCATCTCTTCAGCGGCTTTAACAACTCCTGACAGCATCTCCATATTTCCCACATTAAAGGCCCCGCAGCCGATATTCTTTTCCTCGGCCCTTTTCAGCAGGGCGCTCATTTTAACTAAAGCCATAAACCGCTCCTTCCGCTAACAGCTACACTCTGGCTACCATATCTCCGTAGAGAGCCTTTTCCTCTTCTATAAATCTTTTAACCTGCTCCGTTCCCGGAAGATCCTCGGAAGAGCTGTTGCTCCTTACCATCATGGAGGCCTCCGCGCTTCCGAATTCCAGACAGTCTGTAATATCCCAGCCCTGATATATGCCGTAGAGAAAGGCTGAGCTGTATCCGTCTCCCCCGCCGAATCCCTTTCTGGCCTCTACAGGGAAGGGCTTTATGCTGAACCTCTGTCCATCCTTTGTATAGGCAGTTGATCCATCCATGCCGTGCTTTATCAGAACGATTTTCGCCTTCTTCGAATGCCAGTATCCGGCGCTTTCCTCATCGGTCATGTTTTCCTTTATGAGCTTTTCCGTAAGATCGAATTCCTCTCTTGAGCCCATGATAATATCTGCTTCTCCGCATACAAGAGAGTAATATATGGATATTTCGTCGCTGCTTTCCCAGTTATAGCTTCTGTAATCTATATCGAATATGATGTTTACATCATTTTTTTTCGCCAGCATGACAGCCTTAAGGGCTGCTTCTCTTGAGGGACTCGCCGCAAGAGCCGTCCCTGAAATCAGCAGAGATTTTGCCGATTTAATATACTCCTCGCTGATATCCTCAACACTCAGACTGAGATCAGCCGCTGAATTTCTGTACATGAGAATTCTGCTCTTCTCCGGAGAAAGCATCTCCGTAAAGGTGAGCCCCAGCTTTTCTCCCTTCTCAGCTCTGGATATGCCGGAGGTATCCACTCCGTTTTCTCTGAAATAGTCTGTAACATAATCTCCAAACTGGTCGTCTGACACCTTTCCTATAAACCCTGCCTTCAGTCCGTGCCTGGTAACTCCCACGGCTGTATTGGCGGGAGATCCGCCTACGAACTTCTCAAAGTAATGAACTTCTTTCAGAGGCTTAAACTCCTCCTTTACTTCATCGCTGTAGGCAGGATTAAAATCAATAGTCACTCTTCCAAGAAATATTATATCTAAGGGTCTTTCTTCATTAAATTTTATATATTCCATCTCATCCTCCTCTTATCAAGGATAATTCTATATTTCCCGTCCCAGCTTCTCCGCTTCCTCCAATATGGGATTTCCCCCGATATCTCCTATGCCTTCCACAGCCTTTGCCGCCAGCATTGCCTTTACCTTCATGCCGTTAAACTCAGCGAAGCCCCTGAAAAACTCCTTTATCATATGAAAGTCGTCGAGGCTTTGGGTCTCCCCGCATGTCAGCAGGACAGCCTCTTCTATATGAAGCCGCTTACCTCCATTTACAGGATCGTACTGATACATTCTGTCAATGACAGCTTTCATTGCCGAAGGCACTGATGACCAGTACATGGGCGCGGCCATAACTAAAACGTCGGCCTCCTCCAGAGCCGTCTGCACGGCCTCCATATCGTCTTCAAGGATACAGCTGCCCTTTCTCTTCCAGCATCCTTTACATGCTCTGCATCCTCCTATATTAAGCTCAGCGGTTCTCATTACCTTTATTTTATGTCCCGCTTCACCGGCTCCCCTTATAAAGGCTTCAGCCATTTGGGAGCTGTTCCCCTTTTTACGCGGGCTTCCTTCCAGTACAAGAATATTCTTACTCACTTTATCCCTTCTTTGCATTGCCGGAAAACCCGGAGAGCCGCCCGCCGTTTTTACACGGCAGGCCGGCTCCCTCCGGCCGGCGGCTGACGCCGCCTCTGTTTACCAATTGTTAAGCTATTTCTTTATTAATTCATTAGCCAGCTTTTTAACTTCTGAAGTATATCTGTCAAAGGCGAGGAAATCCTTCATTCCGTCTTCGTGCTTAAAGAGATTTTCCTTAGGCGATACATCGCAGAATCCGTAGGTCTTGAGCCTTGTAAACTCCGCGCAGGAATATCCGGCGCCTTCGTTGCCTATACCTGTTCCCTTGCAGCCTCCGAAAGGCTGATCGTTGTGTCTCAGAGCGCTTGATCCGTTTACCCATACTGCTGAGGACTCTATATTCTCAGTGTAGTACCAGGACTTTTTCAGATCCTTTGTAATAACCGAAGCGCTGAGACCGTACTTGCTCTGGTTGGCTATGGCAACGGCTTCTTCATCTGTCTTAAAGGTGATAATAGGAACCACAGGTCCGAATATCTCCATATCCTTGGCGACATCCATGTCCTTTGTAACGTTGTCGAGAACAGTTACGTCCATGATGCAGCCGTCTCTCTTGCCGCCGTAGATTATCCTGGCTCCCTGATCAACCGTATGCTGTATCTGAGCCTCAACTCTCTCCGCCGCCTTTGTGGAAACCAGTCTTGTAAGCTCGGCCTCAGGGTCTGTAGCGTGACCTCTCTTAAGACCCTCAAGGAATTTAAGGAGACACTGTACAAAGGCGTCCTTGGCTCTTTCGTGTACTATGGTTCTCTTAGGAGAAGCGCACACCTGTCCGTTGTTTTCTATGATTCTTCCCCAGCCCAGGCACTCTATGGCCTTTACCATCTGTTCAGGATCGTCGGCAACCTCTTCGGTGATAATGAGAGGATCGTTTCCTCCCAGCTCGAGAACCACCTTCTTTACTGTAGGGGCCGCATCGTGCATCATCTCCGTGCCGCCGTCAGTGCTTCCTGTCATGGCTATGCAGGCGATTTTAGGATTCTGGAGAAGATACTTGGTGCAGTCCTCTCTGCTGGCTGTGATAAAGTGGAGGCAGTCCTTGGGAACGCCCGCTTCATGGGCCAGATCTATAAGCATCTTTACGCTGCATGGAGCTGTAGTGGCGGCCTTTATTATCATGGTGTTTCCCATGAGAAGGGCCGGAACCATCTTCTGAATGGTCAGCTCTACAGGATAGTTGAAAGGAATCACTCCCGCGATAACGCCGAGAGCCTCGTGTCTTACCAGTACAACGTGGTTTTCATATCCCTCGCTGCTGTCCTGAAGCACTTCGCCGTACATGTGCTTTCCCACTTCTATGTTGGCTCTTCCTATTTCAGCGGCGTATGTGGTTTCCGCTCTTGACTGCATAATAGGCTTTCCCATGTCGTTTGACATGGCCAGGGCGATCTCCTCTCTGTGCTGGTCAACCAGATCACAGAACTTGTAGAGGATCTGTCCTCTTTCAAAGAGAGGAACCCTTTCCCATTTAGGCTGCACCTCAAAGGCTGTGTCAACCATATCAGCGATTTCTTTGCCGTCATAATGAGGTACGCTGCCTACCACCTTGCCTGTGGACTCGTCTATAACATCCATCATTCTCATAATAATCTTCCTCCTATCGTTAAGCTCATATTTATTATTCTATTTTATAAATATTTTTTACAATAGTCATAATAATATAGTCTCTACGATTTGTCAACCCGTAATTTATAATTAATGTACAGCGCCGTAAGGGCCCTTTCCTTTTACGTACTTGTACCTTGTCTGGCCGTAGGCTGTGGCCCTGAAGGTTATGAGAAGCTCTCCGTCCTTTTCGAACTCGATCTTTTCCTTGCTGATAAATCCCACTACCATAAGCTGGTTGAGATAATCGTCTATTGTCTTAAGAGAGAAAAGCCTCTCATTGGGATATTCGTTTTTTAAATCCTTTTCTATGTCGTATTTCGTAAACGGCTCGCCTTTTTCCAGGGCGTACTGTAATATTCTCGTCTTTATAGGCAACTGCATTTTCATTCTCCTTTCCGCGTATCTGAAAACACCTTTTTATTCCTCTACGTCTCTCAGCTTAAACAGCTCAGACGGCTTCATAACCACCAGGACAACTCCGACGCATACTACTACGGCTCCTATAATGGCCGCGAAGGTAACGTCATATGAGTAATACTTAGGCATGAGCGCTCCGAATATCAGGCCGATAGGAATTGACCAGATCGGCATGGTGTTTACTATTGCCAGACATCTGCTCGGTCCGCACTTGTTGAATCCAACATATGTTGTGGTGTATGAAAGGGCTACGAAAGCCGCGAAAAGCAGTACAAACAGCAGAGTGAGAGGATTTGTGAATATAGCTGCCATAGTTCCCGTAAATACGGAGATGTTTCCGGTGCTTCCTGAAATAATAGCCATAGCCGCCAGCCCCATTATTCCTGAGCATATGGTTCTGTAGAAGCCGCATCCCTCTATAGGGTCGATAAGGTCTCCCGCATAGGTTGAGAAGATTCCCTCAAGAGCAAAGCCTATAGGGCATATGCACGCGAGAAGTATACCGATCGTAAAGTTGCTACCGGCAGTGTCAGGCGCTCCCAGGAATGTAGTAACAAGAGCTCCGCCTACTACGAATACGATACCGAGAACTACACGAACACCGAGATTTTCCTTGAATACTATTCTTCCGAGGATAGCTGTAACTACAGGAGAAAGAGCACATATAGCCGTTACGTAAGTTACTCCGGCCATGCTGTAGGCTGTTACCTGAAGTCCTGTTGCCAGAGGTCCGGCTGCCAGGGCTGACAGGAGCATCATCCAGGAGATCTTGAATCCTGTCATCCTCTTGAACTCCTTAAATCCCTTGCCTTTTACAGCATCGTAGATCTGGGTCATTATTCCCGCGAAGATCTCGCCTACACCCAGGATAGTGATGCTGACGATAGCCTGAGTCAGAGGACTTGACAGGTCAACGCCCGTATCCCCCTGGATAAGCGTAGATGCCGACGTGTTGAACACACCAAATAGAATAGCTGTTATGGATGATACCCACGCTATTACTATTCCGATCTTGGCCACGCCTACTTTTTTGTTGACATACGCCTGTTCAGCGTTGAGATTTGCTGTGTTTTGCATGATACTTCCACCTTCCTTTTGAATTTCAAATACACAACTTTTTCAGTCTTTCCGCCCTGATGTAACTCATTAATCTCGGCCTATGAAGTTGATCTGCTTCTCAAAATCATTGGTCGCGCAAATCCCCATTTCCTCAACTATATCTGAAACATCTACCGGCTCTGTGTTTCCCGGAAGCATGGCGTTGAGCATTCCGCCTATTACAATATTGTATTTCTTTCCCCTCTTCTTCTCCTCTTCCTTCAGCTGTCTGGCATAGTCGAGAGTCTGTCCGCAGTGTACGCTCACACATACAGCGTCCGCATCCTCCTCGTCGTAAAGGTCAAGTATGAATGAAGGCTCCATGTTGGTTCCGCAGTCTACCACATCGGCGTTCATCTCGGACCAGACGTTGTCTATGAGCATAAGGCCGTAGCTGTGTCCGTCTGCCGAGCCGCATATGACTTTTTTGCCCTTGAGCATGCTTTCATAGCCCTTATCCTTAAGGTCATTAACAACGTTCTCCGTCATTTCCATTGTTTCTCTTCCCAGGACAGTCGGTACGTACGGCTTGAATTTTTCCGATTCCTGAAGGCTTGGATGGAATTCCTGCTCAAACTTTACAGGGTCGAACCTTCTGAGAACCATTACCATCTCAAGGGGATCCTTGATGTTTACTCCCGCTTCCTCAAAGCCCTTCATAACGTTTTCGTAGAACATGGTTCCCTTTTCAATGAGCAGATCTCTCATTTCCTCAAACCTGGTAAAGTCTATTATATCCAGCCACTCCTTAGCCTTTCTCTCAATTCCGATGCCGCATTTTACAATGTTAAACAGCTCGTCGAGAGTCGGAACTCTGAGGGCCTCCGTAATGGATACCGGATTTATTACCGTAGGGAGTCCGTACTTTAAGTTTATTACGGCCTCAATGAGCATCTCTGAAGCTCCAAGTCCGTAGTTGGACTCGATATCGTGATCCCACTGCTCGTTGGTGGAGCCGTTATAATATGTTACGAAGGGATGCTCAGGGGTTCCGTAAAGCTTTTCCATGGCCAGAGCAAAGGACATTCTCGGAACTATTTCCGACAGAAGGCCTCCGTAGGACAGGGCCATCCTCGCTCCGCACAGATCTTCTATAATATAATGCTCTATCATCTCATATCCCACGTAAGACACCACATCCATGAAGAAGCCGGGCAGTCCGTCTTCCGGATAGGTTATACAGTCAAGACCTTCATCCTTTTTGGCCGAGAGGATTCCCATGGTCCTGAACATGTCGGAAAACCTTTTCTTTTCCTCGTTATATCCGGGATACTCCCATATAAAGGTGGAGAAGCATCCCAGCCTTGAGGTTCCCGCCTTGAGCGCGTACTTTGTCTCATTTAAATTGTTGGGACTTGCCAGATGCCAGTCCTGCCAGCAGCAGTCTACGGGAGCCGCTTCAGTGTGGGCAAGCCAGTCCTCTTCCTTTTCCATAAGATAGCTGGTGGGCTTTGGAGCGCCCTCCCAGTCCTTTGGATCAAGCCCCACAAGCTGGCTGGGTATAGACTGCATTGATCTCACTTCAAAGCCTGTTCTCTTATGAAATTCATCAATCTTTTTAATGGCCTCTATCTCCTCTTCAAGGGTGGATAAGCCTACCAGAAGCTGGTATGTCTGTTTCCCGTTTTTCAGGTTTTCCTTTCTGTAGTCAAGATGGCTTTTATATCCTGTTTCCCTGAGAAACCGCGACTTGTTCCACGGAATGTCCCCGGCCATTTTTCTTCCTTCCTCCACCAGCTGGTTGCCGTCGGGAAAATCCTCGGGTATAAGGCTCTGGATATATTCCTTAAGTTCCTGCTCCATTGTTTCACCTTCCTCTTTATTTTTACTTTTCCTGCGCTTTTCTATACTTGAGCCGGTCCCTATAACTGCCTCCCTCCTTTAATTAAACCGGGCCGATAAAATTATCCTTCTTTCCATGAATATCTTAACGTCATTGATGAGATCGTCGAAGTACATGTCCTCCCGGCTGTGCTCTACCTTGTATTCACGTTTCTCCGACATCCTCTTTATACATTCCTCACCGATTTTCAGCGCGTATTCCGTCGCCTCCTCAAGGGTGTCCTCCGCCACTCTGTCCAGAGGCGAGTAAACAAGAAATTTATGAGTAACGCTGTCAGGTCTTATGAGTATCTCTATGGTTTCTATGGCCTTCCCTACGGCGGCCCCTACAGCGTTGGCCACCTCCGCGTGACGGGGCACTGTGATTTCAGCCCGGAGCCTGTCCCCCGCTCTCGTAAGCCACGCCCCGGCGGGAGCGCCTATGCCTACCAGCTTCTTGGGAATTCTGTACTCCGCCTGAAGCACCTTTGAGGTTCGCCTGAAAAACAGGTCGTTGAGAAAGTAGTCGTAAAGGCTTCCTTCACTCATATCCACCTCTTTGTTGTCAAAAAACATGGCCGACTGAATAAAGGAGGAATCCAGCTTTTCAACTATTCTTTCCTGAACCTCTTCTAAAAATTCATCTCTTCCCTTCCCGTATTTTCTGCATATGACCCGGACAGCCATTTCCACAATCTCCGAATCCCACATTCTGTATTCTCCCGTGAGATGAAGGATATCGGTAGGAGTAAGGGATATTCTCATAATCACGCTTTCCTTTACCAGATTATCGAGAACCTTTTCCAGCTTATCCAGATCAACGTTCTTCTTAAGATAGTCAAGGGTATGAGGCATATATCTGAGAATCTCGATGATGATTCTCTCCTCGCTGTTGTAGGAAAGGTTTTCAAACTTTTTCGCGAGTATATAGGCTTCATAGTCTCTGTACAGAAATGACTCTCCGTAGTCGTGATCGTACATAAACTTTATTTCCTTTTTCAGATCGGGATACCTCTCTGCCGCCAGTGAAAGCGGGATGGATTTTTCAGGTCCCACCTTTATTTTTCCGTAAAGGTCCAGAGCTATCCTGCTGTCGCCTCCAAGTCCCACGGTGAATATTTCCGCCGCCCTCACATGGGTGAACCAGCCTCCTACCTTTGCTCCCTCGTTGCACAGGGCGACCTTTCCCTCTGTAATATTGGCGATATCCGTAGTGGTGCCTCCCATATCCACAATAAAGGCATCCTTTTCCCCTGACAGATACATGCCTCCGTTGACGCTGGCTGCAGGACCTGACAGTATCGTATCTATAGGCTTGCTCCTGGCGCACACATCCGTCATCAGGCTTCCTTCTCCCTTTACTATCATCAGAGGAGCCTCTATACCGCAGCCTCCCATTACGTCTCTTACGGCGTCCATAAGCTCGCAGACCATGGGAATCAGCTTGGCGTTGAGATTCACCGTTACTGTTCTTTCGTAAAAGCCCAGGGAAGAGGTAAGATCGTGAGCGCAGGCTACAGGTATTCCCAGAGTCTGGTCCACTACCTGCTTTACATATATCTCATGGGCCGGATTTCTCACGCTGGCATAGCCGGAGACAGCTATGGCATCAACACGTCCTCTGTAGGACTCAACTGTTTTTCTCACCTCTTCCACATCCAGATTTTCTTTAAGCCTTCCCTTAATGTCATATTTTCCTTTAATGACCGAAACCTTTCTGGAAATCATCTTCCCTCTGGGTCTTCCGCCTATGAGAATCAGCCCTACCTTGCAGCCTCTTCCCTCTACAATGG
The DNA here is from genome assembly GCA_018714925.1 of Candidatus Allocopromorpha excrementigallinarum. GTDB lineage: Bacteria > Bacillota > Clostridia > Peptostreptococcales > Anaerovoracaceae > Lentihominibacter > Lentihominibacter excrementigallinarum. The sequence goes on along the minus strand of DVMP01000021.1, from coordinate 854 downwards.
CGTTTGTGGCCAGAGTAGTCGAAAGACATACCATGGATATATCCCTGAGCATTTCCCCGGGTATGCTGTCAAAGCTCTGGGAAATACACTCCTCCAGATTGTTTTTTGTGGTAAGAGTCTTGTTTGTAATCAGGATATCCCTGGTGTCGGCGTCAATAACCACTATGTCGGTATATGTTCCGCCGGTGTCTATTCCTATTATTTTCTTCATTATCTTATAACCTTAAATATCTCTTCCGTCTTTTCAAGGGTCTCATCTATGTCGGCCATGGTATGAGCTGTGGTCAGAGCTCTGTGTGCCGGCGTTATGTCCGTAGGCGTATCGTGAAACCAGAGGCCCCTCTTCAGAGCCTCGGTTACAAACCTCTTATCCAGGCCCCTGTCAAATTCACCGGCTATTTTCCTGAAGTCAAAATCATCCTCAGGATCCTCGACTCCGAAGTACAGGGCCCATCTGGCTCCTATCCCTCTCACATGTCCCGGAATCCCGTACTGCTTAAACAGACTGTTGATTCCTTCAAAGAGCCTTCCTCCTATTTTGTCAAAGTAGTCGTAAAACCCCGGCTCAAGAGCCATCCTCATACACTCCACAGCAGCCATGACAGGCATAAGAGAGCCTGTATAGGTCCCGCTCATTACCACCTCTCCGAAAGGTGAAAAATGATCCATTATCTCCGCCTTTCCTCCGATAAGAGCTATAGGAAGGCCTCCTCCTATGGCCTTTGCCGCTGTGGTGAGATCAGGATATACTCCGTAATAACCCTGGGCCGAGCCGGGTCTCATTCTCAGACCCGTTATAACCTCGTCAAATATGAGTACTATATTTTCTCTGTCTGCTATTTCTCTTACCTTTT
>DVMP01000020.1 GCA_018714925.1 Candidatus Allocopromorpha excrementigallinarum | reverse complement strand
CCAGTTCTCATATACATCGGCGTTTACGGCTCTGGCTATTATGGCCCCCGTTATGTCGGAGCCTCCCCTTGAAAAGGTCTCTATGCTTCCGTCTGTCCTGGATCCGTAAAACCCGGGAATCACCGCCCTTTGATGCTTTTCGAGCTCTCTCTTTATGGATTTGTCAGTAAGCTCCTCCATGAACCGTCCCTTTTCGTCAAATCTTATAAAGGCCGCCGAATCTATAAAGTCATATCCCAGGTACGCTCCTATAATCATGGCGTTAAGATACTCTCCTCTGCTGGCTATATAGTCGGCGGAGGCTCCCTCCTCCATGTTTTTCTTTATGAGATCAAATTCCCCGTCGAGATCAATATCAACTCCCAGGTTCACTTTGACAGCTGTGAATCTGTCGTGTATTACCTGAAATATCTGCTCATAGGGAATATTATGCTCTATGTGGGTCTTACAGAGATACAGAAGATCAGTTACCTTGCTGTCCTCGTCAAATCTCTTTCCCGGGGCTGATACAACTATATATTTTATATCCCCGTCCCTCTCTATTATATCCTTTATCTTTCCTATCTGAAGGGCATCCGCCACAGAGGAGCCTCCAAACTTGGCAACCTTGACTCCCATCTACAACTCCTTTCTCAGCTCTTCAGCCTTATCGAGCCTTTCCCACGGAAGGTCTATGTCCGTTCTTCCGAAATGACCGTAGGCGGCTACCTGTCTGTATATAGGTCTTCTGAGATCCAGACCTCTTATAATTGCCGCAGGTCTCAGATCAAAGTGTTTTTCCACAATTTGAGCCAGCCTTTCATCAGGCAGCTTTCCCGTTCCGTATGAATCCACAAACACCGATACAGGTCTGGCCACGCCTATGGCGTAGGCAAGCTGCACCTCGGCTCTTTCCGCCAGTCCCGCGGCCACAAGATTCTTGGCCACATACCTGGCCGCGTAGGAGGCCGAGCGGTCTACCTTCGTAGGGTCCTTGCCGCTGAAGGCTCCGCCGCCGTGGCGGGCGTATCCTCCGTACGTGTCCACTATCAGCTTCCTTCCCGTAAGACCCGAATCGCCGTGAGGGCCGCCTATTACAAACCTTCCCGTAGGATTTATGAAATACCTGGTTTTTTCGTCAAGAAGCTTCCCGTCGACTACCGGCTCTACAACGTGCTTTATTATATCCCGTCTTATCTGCTCCAGCTCCACATCAGGATCGTGCTGGGAGGAGACTACGATGGTGTCTATTCTCTTTACCCTGTCTCCGTCGTATTCCACAGTAACCTGAGTCTTCCCGTCAGGTCTGAGATAGGCGAGGGTACCATCCTTTCTCACATCCGTAAGACGCCTTGCCAGCCTGTGTGCCAGTGATATGGGCATGGGCATAAGCTCCGGCGTTTCATTGCAGGCGAATCCGAACATAAGGCCCTGGTCTCCGGCCCCTGTTTCCTCAGCCTCATCGGCTATAATGCCCTCCTTGTACTCCAACGCTCTGTCCACTCCCATGGCTATATCCGGCGACTGTTCGTCTATTGCCGTAAGTATGGCGCAGACATTGCCGTCATAGCCGTATTCTCCTCTGTCATAGCCTATATCACAGATAACCTCCCTGGCTATTTTCTGTATGTCTATGTAGCATTCCGTGCTTATCTCTCCCATTATCATGGCATATCCTGTATTTACCGTGGTTTCAGCCGCCACTCTGCCCATAGGGTCCTTTTCCATTATGGCATCCACTATGGCGTCCGATATCTGGTCGCATATTTTGTCAGGATGTCCCTCCGTTACAGATTCCGATGTAAAAAGCCTTTTCATTTATTTACCTCCGCGAAAAAAAAAAAAACATAAGATACATTAAAGCCTCTTCCCAAAAGAAAGAGGCCTGAATTTCGTTATCTTTCCCCATCTTTCAGAATACAATATGAGTATTCCGCGGGATCCGGCACTGATTCAGCGCCCATTTAATTATATCTCAATTAGAATCCCTGTCAATACCTGAGAATACAAAGTTTTCTCCTCTTGTAATTTTTTTTAAATAAGGTATACTTTTCATAGTATCATGTGAGGTAATATGATTTGAACAAACCGAATTTAACAGTAATAGAGGGAGGCATGTCCTCCTCGTCAAAGAACAAAAACAGATTTTTCGTATCCTCCTATGTCACTGATACGAGACTTATGGGGGTTCTCACCGTTTATATTCACTGGAAGCTGTCCGACCCTCTTTCAGACGCTGATCTTCACCAGTTTTTTTACATAGACTGTGAGGAGGCCGGTCTTGAAACCTACAGAAGCATCACCGGCGATACGGCCGGCGAGCTGGATGAGGCGGAGCAGGCTCTCATAGGAGGTCTGGGGGCGAAGAAAATCGAAATTTCTCTGTACCAGGCCAAGGGGATCCTTTCTCACTACAAGCGCTTCAACGAAGCTAACGGAATCCCTCTGCCCGCCAAATACAGCGAATACAGCTCTCTCATCGAGCCGGAAACCCTTTTTACCCATGAGGAATACCGTGAGATAATGGCTCTCATATGCGGGGATATCGTCTCCGACTACCAGGCCGTAAACTATTTTCTCATGAGATGCTTCGGCCGTGACTACGAGGGCGCCGCCTGGCTGGCAGAGGGGGACTTTCCTCTGGACCTTTATGACAGCTATGACAGAGCCACCTTCTGTAAAAATGTAATAGATAAGGACCGGACCTTTGACGACGGGTCTGTTTCATATCTGTGCGAATCCCTTATAGAAAGAAACGATAAATACGAGACCGTAATCTCCAAGGTTACGGTTAAGAATTTAAAGGTTACGGGATTTCAGCGCTGCTCAGGCTTTCCCGTGAGCTCCGCCGAGGCAGCAATGATGCTGGCGAAGGCTGAATTCGTAACGGTTTACGAGGTGCTGCTGTCAGACGAGGATATGGACAACAATATAGGAGAGCTTACGGTAAACCTTAACACCGTCATGTCCAATCATGAAAACGGGAGACTTTTTATGGCCTTCAAAAAGAACAACGATCATGTTAACAGCCGCGTCTTCCGCCTGAGCAACGATGTAAAGGGCATATACTTCCTTACGGATTACGGTCAGCTGATCCTGGCCGCCTACAGTCTTTCCGACATAAGGTTTCTGGAAAACAGGCTCAAGGCCAGCCCTCTGGCTCCTTTTCTCATGGTGACAGCAAAGTACGAGTTTAAAGAGCCTGTCCTCTTTGAATTTATTCAGAGCGATTTTGAGGATTTCGATGATTTTCTGGAATACATAAGAAGCGACGACTGATCTGTCGCTTTAAAATCCACAGATCAAATTTGCAGAGCACAGAGCCTCTCCAGAAGTCTGAGGCCCGTTTTCCCCGCGGGAAAAGCCGATATATTGACAAGCACCGTCACCGCCAGCTTCCTTTCACGGCACATCCAGAGGCATGATCTGAAGCCTCTGACGCCGCCTTCATGGCCGGCGGCACAGAAACCGGCTGTTTTCTTCAGAAACCATCCGGCTTCACTGACGCTTCCCCCTCCGGGAATGTCCGCGTATTTCTTCCATCTTAAATCCCCGTAAGGAGCTCCTTCCATAAAATATTCGGAAAGCCTGAGAAGATCGCCCGCTGTTGAAACAAGACCTGATGAGGGATTGGTTTTTTTATCCCATGAAAGGCATTCCACAGGCTTCATCCTTTTGTTTTCGTCCTTTTCGCAGCCGCAGGCGGCCGTCCCCCTTTCTTCCGGCATAAAGGAAGAGCATTCCATGTGAAGGGGCCTGAAAATTTCTTCTTCAATATATTCTTCAAACTCCCTTCCCGTTTTTTCCCTTACAATAAGGCCCAGAAGGTCATAGGCTGTATCGCTGTATCTGAATCTCCTTTCGTCCGGCTTCCAGGAAAACATCATACCTTCCCCTGCCGTTTCGGAGCTTCCCATACCGGAGGTGTGGGTAAGCATGTGAATAACCTCGGTCCTTCTCCAGGCCTCTCCTTTAATGTCTGTCTCCGGAAGAAGCCGGGCCGCTCTGTCCGAGAGACTGATTTTTCCGTCCTCCGCCAGTCTCATTACAGCTTCCGAGGTCAGAAGCTTTGCCAGAGATCCGCACCTGAAGGCGGTTTCCCTGCCAATGGGACTTCCCTCCGTAAGGCTTCCCCGCCCTGCGGCTTCAATGAGTTTTTCTCCCTTCAGGGAAATTCCCAGGCATATTCCCGGGATCTCATAAAGCTCCATGGCTCTTGAGGCGAATTCTCCGCAGAGCTCTTTTATTTCCTCTTTTATCATTGCGGCACCATCTCTTTTCAAGTATAATTATTACTGGTAAAATATATCCGATTATTGATTATATCACGATTTCAGGAGCTTTAAAATGGAATACAGAACATTAAAAACAGGTGAAAAGGTCTCTCTTCTGGGACTGGGTACAATGAGACTCCCCCTCGCGGAGGACGGCAGTGTAAACGAAAAGGAAGCAATAGAGCTTATAAGAGCAGCCATGGACTCGGGAATCAACTACGTTGACACCGCCTATACTTATCACGGAGGAAACAGCGAAAAGATTCTCGGAAAGGCGCTCAAGGACGGCTACAGAGAAAGGGTAATCCTCGCCGACAAGATGCCTATATGGCTGGCAAAGGACGAAGAGGCCATGAGGAAAATATTCGACAGGCAGTTTGAACGTCTCGATACGGACATTATAGATATGTATCTTGTCCACAACATCACCGTCCCTATATGGAAAAGAGTTAAAAAGCTTAATCTTCTTCCTTTCCTGGAGGAAAAAAAGGCGGAGGGAAAAATAAAGCATATAGGCTTTTCCTTCCACGATAAATTTCAGCTCTTTGAGGAGGTAATAGACGCCTTTCCATGGGAATTCTGCCAGATACAGCTTAACTATATGGACAAGGACTTTCAGGCGGGAGTAAAGGGGCTTAAGTACGCGGCGTCAAAGGGACTCAGCGTTATAATAATGGAGCCTCTCAAGGGGGGCAGGCTTACAAATTCCATCCCTCCTTCCGTGGAAAAGCTCTTTTCCGAAGCGGCTGTAAAACGAAGTCCCGCTCAATGGGCCTTTAAATGGCTGGCCGCCATGCCCGAGGTCTCCCTCATGCTCAGCGGCATGAGCGACAGGAAGCAGCTTGAAGCCAACGTGGAAATAATGTCCATGAAGGATCTCTGCCTCCTTACAGAGGAGGAAGCCGCCATGATTGACAGGGTGTCCGATGAGTACAACAAGCTGGTTAAATATTCATGCACCGGCTGCCAGTACTGTATGCCATGTCCTCAGAAGCTGGAAATTCCCAAGCTTATCGGTCACTACAACGACTGGTTTATATACGACAAAAACCCTTCCACAGCCATGGAATACAGGACGTGGATTCCCGACGGCCGCCACGCCTCCGACTGTATAGGCTGCGGAGCCTGTGAAGAAAAGTGTCCTCAGAGCCTTCCTATACGCGAGGCCCTGAAAAAAACAGCGGAGCTCTTCGGAGTATAGCTTCTGCCGGCCTTTCCGCCTTCACGGAAAAACATTTTAAAAACAGCAGATTCTTAAAAGGGAATCCATGACCTGTTGGATTCCCTTTGTAATACCGACAGGGAGGTCTGTTCTCCGGTGTGAACAGACCTCCCTGTTTTAATGCCTTGCACCTAGCTGTTACGATATTCTTCGTCTGAGGAGCATGGCTATTGCCGTTGCCGCCGCCAAAGCTATGGTGGCCATGAGTATAATGAAAAGCAGCGATGTTTCATCACCTGTCTTTACCGCGCTGCCCTCTCCCTTGGCGCTGACAATTACCGTAGCCGTCGCTGACTTACCGGAGCAGCTGGCCGTCACTTGTGTTTCGCCTTCCTTCAGGCCCTTTACAACGCCGTCGCTGACGCTTACCACAGTATCATCCTCCGCTCTCCAGGTAACCTTATCAGATACCTGGGCGTTGAGATCCTTGTGTACAGTGGCTCTTAAGGTGGCGCTTTCACCCTTGGCTATATGAAGCTCCTCAGGTGTTACGGAGATGCCGTAATATGTATCGTTGGCATATTCCGAAGACGCCTCGCTCATCAGCACATAGGTGCCGCCGGCGGTAATATCCGTGCTTATTGTGTCTCCTGTGAAAAGACCCTTTTCAGCCACGTCTCTGGCTTCGCCGCTGTCATTGAGCCGTACCAGCTTCTTCACCCTGTCCGCAGCCGGGAAGCTGATCTTGAGAGGCTCATCGAGGGTCACGGTCTCAGTCCCGTCAGTCCCGTCTTCCGCCGCCTTAAACAGAGTCACCTTATAGGCGGCATGAACGTCATATTCTCCTCCTACCGCCTCCTTCTGCTGATCGGTAAGATTTATACGCTCGACAGCTATTCTTGTTTTCTCAGATACGCTGCCCTTAAGGGTTATTCCCGTATCCTCATCGCTGAAGGTGCCGTTTCCGTATACGTTGAATATTACAGTGGCCGGCACCAGATCTCCGGATTCCCGCGAAGCCGTGCCTGCGGCTTCCTCTTCATCCGCCGCCCCTTTAAATACGTGCACCTTGCCCACTTGGGCTCCCAGATGATCCTTGATACTTCTGAAGGTGAAGCTTCCGTCGTTATTTTCCAGATTAAGTCTGGCGTCGCTTATGGCTTCAAGTATACTGAACTGCCCGTTGTATTCCTTCAGAGCCTGAGCAAGATCTCCAAGCGCCATATTGCTGATGCCGCCTACCTCCAGGGATCTCGTCTGCAGAGCGTAGTCTGTAGTTATGGAAGGCTCCGCGGAAGCGGCTCCCTCAGGCAGATTCAGCTGTAGGTCTATCTCTCGATAGCTGTTGTCCATTCCGTTGACGGTAAACTCGCCGTCAGCATAATCGCCGCTTCCTGTGGCGACTATAGGCTCGCCTTCGTATTCTCCTCCGTACTCAAGCCTGTAGTTTCCCGCCTCAAGATTCAAAAACAGTGTGCCCCCTGAGGTTCTGTCGTTAAGTGTGTTGGTCTCCCAGGTGTTGACGGTGGCTACGATGCTTCCAGTACCGAACCCTGTCATCTTCCTGATGGAGATAGGCACGTTCTCCAGCCTGGTCTCTCCGTCAGCGCCGGTTATAACGAACCTGTACTGGCCGTAGCCTCGATCCACATCGTTTCCGGCCAGCACGGCAGCCTTGGTCCTGGCGTTGTTGTAGCTTCTGATGTTGCTGTTGACCGCTTTGATAATGCCGCTGGTCGGTACAGACTCGCTGCCTGTGTACGTGAAGTCACCGGGATTGAAGCCCGGGAAGTTGGAAGCGTATCCGACGGATATAGGGTTTTGGGAAAGGTCGGAATCCTGGTTTATACATGTCAGGTTGCTTCCCGTAACCGTTACGTTGCCTCCGTCGCTTCTGCTTCCTCCGCCTACAGGCGTGCCGTACATGCTGCTGGCGACAACGTCGCTGTTGTTTATGGTAATGAGACCGCCCTGGCCGTAGCCGCCTCCGCCGCCGATGGCAGCTCCCTGCTCGGCTTCAGCCACTACGCTGAGGTTTTCTATGATTATCTGTCCGCCGCTCTCATATGAGCTGCCTCCAATGGCCGCGCCGTAGGAGCCTCCTGTATACGTATTGACGAGAAGGCTTCCTCTTTGGCCGCTATCAGCAGCCGCCCCTTCCTCCTCTGCCGATTGGGCAGCATCGTTTCCGTCGGCGTCGGCTTCTGCGTCGGCAGGCTCCGAGGTCAGCGTCATTTTACCCAGGGCAAATTTTTCAGGATTGTCCTCCAGCCACTCCTGACTCATTGCATAGGTTACGTCAGGCACCCTGATGGCCGCGCTGACCCCGTCGCATGTTACCAGGGAGCTGGTGCCCTTGAAATACATGGTGTTCTCGTACTGGCTGTCCATAAAGAGGTCGAAGCAGCAGCCCTGTCCGGTCCTCATATAGAGATCCTCCACATGAACCTCCAGCGGCGACGTGCGCAGCTCGTTAACCACAAAGGACGCGTCTATAGGAACTCCCTCCTTGCCGATCAGCGTCAGATTCTTCGTGCCCAAGTAGATGTTTATAACCTTCGTCTCCTCCAGAGTTTCACGACCCTTTCTGTAATGTGAAAAATCTATTACCACATTCTCCGGCGCGGACCTCATAATCGCGTCAGTTATCTCACCGAGAACCGTGGGCGTCAGAACAAGTGTGTCTTCATCCCTGGAGGTAAGGGACACTTCCAGCTTTTTCTTATGGTCGTCTGAATCCAGCGAATAGGTGCTGAATATCGTTCCCGCCCTTGCCGTGAACCTGAAGCTGCCCGGCTTATGCCAGAAATGTACGACCCCGTCTTCGTCGCTCCTGATAATATCCTCTGTGACAAACTCGTTATCGCCTGCCGTCTCATCGAACTGTATTACGATGAGAGTCTCTGTTAAAGGCTCATCCCCGTTGTCCCCGTCCAGGAATTTAAGGGCAAAGTGACGCCATCCATCAGTTTCATACTGCTCCGGCACCACGTCACAGTCGTAATTGGCGCCCTCAAAGCTGTAGCTGTCGGCCTTAAATGTCTGCTCGGGGCAGTTGGCTCTCACAACGGAATTAACAACAGAGAACTCTTGAAAAGATAATTGATTGGTATTATTATAAGGATCGTCATCAGCGATAAATTTAACATCCTCTGCATCAATCGTCAAAGTGGAACCTCTAATTTTAAAACTCTTTTCAGGAGAGTTCGATGAAATTATAGCACTAGATTCAGCATCAGACACATCGATATTGATATTGATATCGATATCTGAATTAATTATCTCTACCTCCGGGGGATAAGAAAATATCGCGTCAACTCTATGATCCGACGATACATTGATATCCACACTGGATCCTGTTATGATGATTTGACCTTGGTTAAAATACTCAAGCTGCGCATTATCATTATTCACCAGGACGTCCACGTCATGCAGCGATGTCCCCTCCGCTAGTCCGAATGCCCTTGTGACGTTATTCATCACCAGCTGCGGTCTGTCTCCTCCGGCAAGGCCGGCTCCCTCTACGGCTAAAACGCTGGTAATGGATCCGCCGATGCCATCGCCTTCATATCCGCTTTCTATAGTCACGACTCCATCTATTCTCAGAACCCCCACCAATCTTGTAAAGTGGATGCCGCCAAGGATATTTACGTTTTCCAGGGTCATGGCCTCAACAGGATTTCCCTCGCCTCCCTCCACCCATATACTGAGGGGAAGCTGCACTTCCGGATCACCTGTTATTTGTATGTTTTCCACCGAGGCCGGTATCCTGACGCTATAGTCGTCGCTCAGGCCGCTCAGGTCGTTTACATCAAGTCCGCTGAGATCCAGCACATCTCCTGTCACCAGTTTTTCGGCAGCCTCTTCCAGTTCCTCCTTTGTTGTCGGTTTGTATTCCGCCGCCTGTGTCTCATCGGTTCCGGCGATCATCCACACGGCTGCCAGGAGGCACGCAAACACTAATATTGCAAGCAGGCGTCCACAGGCTCTGCCCATTGTCTTTGATACTTCTCTCGTATTCATTGCAGCACCTCCTATTCAGAGAAATCGTAAATAAATGCCAGGGTATCATATAAATACGGGCGGCTTTCATAATTTACCAACTCCATTCTCTCTATGGCCTCGCTGCCCTGGGCTCCGTATTTGTCAAGTCCACCCACAGATTCAGTGTCGAAATATTCAATTCTCGCACGGTTGGCGGTCTTCTCTGTAACAGTTCCATCCGGATTCAAGGAATTATACTTTACATCGTACTCTTCGATCTTGCCATTGGAGAGGTTTACTGAAAGAGTTATACCGTGGATCCGCTTCATAGCATTATAGTAACTTTCGTTGGCCTGCCTGCCGGCAAAATACTTCTCCATATCGCTAAAATCTGTTACCATCTTATATTCCGCCCCTCCGGCGTAAAATTCATTGCCGTAATACTCATCTGTCGGGCCATTAAACTCGTATACGACTTCCTCCATATAACCTTCATTTTGTTGGTATATGATCTCACTGATGTCGAATATGTCATCTACCCGAACTTCTGACACAATCGCGAACGGTCTTGCCCTGTCGATAGGCCATATCTGGTAAGTCTGACTGTCCCAGCTCATCGGTCTGCCGTAATCAAAGGCATATGTGCTGAGGGTCACCGCATCAAGCTCCGTTATATAGCGGCCGAGCTTCTGCAGTCTCGTGTCATATATGTCGTGATAGGGACTGTTAGGATTGAACGGACCCGCATAGTAGTTGTAATACTCCTTCTCCAGCAGCGATTCAAATATCAGCAGCGTGGTGAAGTTTTCGTACAGGCTGTCCAGTGTCCCGGAAAACTCGTTGTAATAGTCATAGTACTTGGCGTTGAGGAATATGACCTGATCCACCACATTAGGTGTATTGACCACTCCCGAAGCCACCTCCAGCTCCGAGCCGTTCCTGTACATGTATCCTGCTGTTTCCGTCAGCCCAGGTATCAGCTCGTTTTTGACTATGTCCAGGAAGTCGTTTCTGGACATAAGCTTCTCCGTCTCGCTTATGGATTCATCAAATTCCGCTTCACCGCCCGAAATACTGATGCCGGATGACGTCATCAGATATCCGTACGCGTCTCTGACCGTATTCGCGTATGTATAGATCTCGCTCATATACGTATTTATCTGATTCATGATCATCTCGCTCTCCATGTCGTTAAGCTGAGCCTGCATCTCATCAAGCTGATCGCTTATCTCATCAAGCTGTTCCTCGATGACCGCCAGCTGCTCCTCTATATCCGACAGCATCCGAAGAGCTTCGTCCATTTTCGCGTCAAGATCGTCTATCTTGCCCTCTATGGCAGTAAGCTGCGTGCTTATGGTCGAAAGATACCCCAGCACCTCGTTTCTGAAATGATGCTCGCTCAAAAATCCGATCACCCTCGACCCTGTACTCGTCAGCTTCTTGACTGTGCCTCTCTTATTTGCCGACTTGTTGCTGCCGTGACTCTCCGGCTGTGTAGTGGAGATAGTCTTTTCCCCTTCCTCATAAATGAGCGGAGTCGAATCATCGCTGCCGCTGACCGACTGGTGAACCACCTTGTCCTCCGTCACAGAGTAGTCCTGCATATCAAGGTCGGGATCCGCGTCTCCCCAGGCGTCAGGGTCCTTCCAGCTGTCGTCCGACCCCGCTGCCGTATAAGCCGCGGCTCCCACTCCGTCATCGCCGTATACACCCTCTCTCATGGCAGACATGCCGTTGATGGCATCGGCCACATCGCTGGACACTGCCGTTCCCGACTCGTATTTGAGCCCGCTCTTCTCATAAGGCTCGTACCGATCCGCTGTGACAGCGTACACGATACCTCCCGTTGACAGCAGCACCACCAGCGAAAGAGCGATGATCTTTACTTTAAGATTCTTCTTCACTTCCGCACCTCTCCTTATCTGACAACTTTCTTCTCAGACACCGCAGGCATGGCCTTAAGCCATGCTCCCGCATGCCCTTGTCCTTATTTTAGTCTTTATCTCCAGTATATCCCTATCCCCGGCGGTCATCAATAAAATGCCCGCTCTCGTTTGACGCATATGCTTTCCTTTTTTACGTAGGGAGTTTTGCGTAATCAAATAGGGGGCTAACATGCAGCCTCTCTCGTGCCACCGCGTGTGCCCTTCGGTACACGGCGGTTCAATTCAAACTATCAGACTATATATAAAAGGCCCAGCTCCTCTATCCTTGAAGCTGGACCTTTGTTATACGTATATAATATTTCGCTTCTGTAAGCTGACTTTGGATAAGGCAAACACCGGTCTGTTATCCATTTCATCACATGTTGAGCCTGTCGATTTCCTTCATAAGCTTACTGTTGGCGGTCTGCAGGCGTTCCACCTTTCTGCTCAGTTCCTTTATAATGGCCCGCTGCTCCTCCACGGTTTTCCACAGCAGCTTCCTGTTTTCGTTGATTTCCTCGGCAGCTGCATCTTCATCGTCATCTCTGTCCTGTACCGTCTCGCTGTCTTTAAGCTCTTCTTCGTGGGCCGTAGCGGTATCGGTGTACACCCCCAGAGTCCCTGCCTCGAAGGATTCCCGCCATCTGTAGCTGGCTCTTTCTATTCTCTTGGAGCCCAGTATCTTCAGATCAAATCCCGCTGAGCGGAATATGTTTCCCGGCTTTTCTCCCATGAAGTACTGCTCCACAAAGTATTTCTTGAATGAATCGGAATAGACGATCCTGTCCTCATTGACCGATATTACGTTAGGATTTTTCTTCAGTATATTTATCTCTTCCTGAGTGAGCTTTCCCCTTCCCATGTTCCTCTCTCCTGACACTTGCACACTGACGGCGATATCGCTGCCGACGTCTGCCATTTACTTGTATTTTCCATAGTATTTATAGTAATATCCGCTGCTCTCTATGCGGACTTTGTTGAGTACTGCGCCAAGTATCTTGCATCCTGTCCTCTCCAGCTGCTGCTTTACATTGACTGCAGCCCTGTGGCTGGTGCTGTCGCTCTCTATTACTATCACCGCTCCGTCGCAGTGAGGAGCTATGACAGCGGCATCTATGACAGCGCCCAGAGGCGGCGCGTCTATTATTACCATGTCGAACTTTTCCCGCAGCGTCCATATGAGCTTTTCGAACAGCACATTTCCAAGCAGTTCCGTCGGATTAGGCGACAATGGCCCTGTGAGGATAACATTGAAGTGTGAGATATTTGTATTGCAGAGAATGTCATCAATGGTGGCCTGCCCGGAGAGATAGTGGCTGAGACCTCCCACACGTTTGTGTGTAGCCTGGGCTTTGTAACGGCTCAGCATGACGGATTTCCTCAGATCCGCATCCACCAGCACCACGTTTTTCCCGCTTTCGGCTGCGGAGCGAGCCAGTTCGAATGTAACGGTGCTCTTTCCCTCGTCAGGTCCGCAGCTGGTGAAAAGGACGGTTTTTATATCGGCTCCGCAAAACTGCAGGTTTGTTCTCAGGGAATTAAAGGCCTCTCTGCGCGCGTATTCCGGTTCTTTGATCTTGTTGAAAATTATCTGGTTTGCCATCTACTTGTCCGCCTTTCCAGCTTTACGCTTCGTTTTTTTCTTTTTCTTGCTCTTTCCTTCATATGGAACGACTGCCAGCGTATTGAGCCCCAGATAACGCTCTATATCCTCTGTGGTCCTTATCTTATCATTGAAGACGTACATGACTACTATTACGCCTGCAGACAGGATGGCACCCAGGAGAAAGGCAATCATGATATTTTTGGCCTTTTCCGGTTTGACAGGTGCGTCGGGACGATGGGCTACTTCCACTACGCTGGGCTCGTCAGTCTGCATGATATCGGAAATGCGCTTCTTTGCCACTTCCGACAGCTCGTTGGCTATCTGGGTGGCTCTCCTGGCATCGGTGTCCTGAACGCTTATGTTTAGTATTCTGGTGTCAGCCGGATTTTCGACGGTAATTTTCGCCAGCAGTTCCTCATAATCCTCATCCAGGTTGAGGTTCTCGATGACGTCCTCAACTACAGGTCTGCTCTGTATCAGTTCCAGGTAGTCCAGAGCCAGCGACGATCCCATCTGAATGTCAGCCAGGGACGTGATGGACGTGGACTGGGTCAGTATGTAAAGCCTGGACGTGGATTCATACACCGGATCCGCCAAAAAAAAGCTGTACACAGCAGAGCCTGCCGCAAAGAGCACAGCGCTCAGAATGATTATGAGTATCTTTTTCTTCAGGACATGAAATATCTCCCGCAGATCTATTTCAATTTCTTCTCTTTCATAGTCCATTGATTCTGTCTCCTTTTAAATCGATATAGCCTCCATTTATATATACTGATTCCTGACTATTTTCAGTACATTGGTGTGGACGATGCGCTCCACCGTTTCCTCATCCGACAGAGCTATCATCCTCTGCACTGCCGTCTTCATCAGCGGTTTACGGCTGGTACAGTTGTGACAGTCGCTGGCAACAAAATGTATGCACCTCTCCCGCAGGAGTCTGGTGCACCAGGCGGTGCGCTTGTCGAATTTGCTACCCATAAAGCTGTTGGTGTTTACCTGGATATATGCGCCCAGTTCTATAAGCCTCTTGATTTCCTCCAGCTTTTTCTGCAGGGACTCGTACCTTTCCACATGGGCGAGAATCGGCCTGTAACCAGCCATCACCAGTGAGCGCACAGCATTGGTTATCACATCCAGCTCTTCCTTTACGGAAAACTCGATGAGCACATAACCGGTTCCTCCGATGGTCAGAGCCTTCTTTTTGTCCAGGTCCTCCACGATTCCGGGATAGTAATATATTTCGTTGCCCGTATAGACTTTCATATCTCCGTGTATTTCCATCACCTTATCCCGGAGCTGACGGCATGTCTTTACAGCCTTGTCCCTGTCGTATCCCGGGTTTCGAAGTCCGTAATGAGGCGTCGCTACTATCACACGTATCCCTTCGTCGTAGGCCATCCCGACCATCTTCAGCGCCTCATCCATGCTGGAAGCACCGTCATCGATTCCGGGCACAATATGGGTGTGGATATCCATGTATCTCCATCTTTTTCCCACAGGTCACCTCGCTACTGGCTGTATCCGGTCATGGACTGGATCCTGCCGCTGATATCCAGCACGGTCTGAGTCGGCACGTACTCCGTCTGACCGAAGAACTCGGAATGAAGCTGAGAAACGTTAGTCTGGAGCGTCACAGGAACACCGTAATATATGGAATTATGCATCCAGCCGGATGTGTCGTAAGGCCAGCATGTGTTGTAGCTTATCTCCATGGACATAATGTCCCTCAGTGTATTCACCATACGGGTACGGCTCATGTTGGTGTCGGTTTTTGGCAGCATGTCGTCAAGGATGGAAACCAGCCGGCTCTCATCCATGGTCTTCACCTTGTCGAAGGCTGCCTGGAGGACGATCTGCATACGCTCGTTTCGCCTGTGATCACCTTCGGCAGAGTCCTTTCTTATCCTGGAATATGCCACAGCCTGATCTCCGTTTAAGGTCTGCAGCCCGGCGCCGTTAAGCTTTTCCCCTTCCGCGATGGCGCCGTTGACATAGCTGACTTCGCTGTCAAGGACTTCCACTTCGACACCGCCGATGGCATCGACGAAATCACGAACTGCTTCCCAGGTGAGGGATATACCTTCCCTTATGTTGAGGTCCAGATTTCTGTTGAGGGCTTTTATGCTCCTGTTCATACCGCCGTAGGCGTAGGCATGGTTCACCTTATCAAGAGTTCCGTCGTCATCGGTCTGCAGGTATGTGTCCCTGTATACCGAGAACATCTTCACATCATCGGTCTTCTCGTTGATGCTTATCACTATTATGCCGTCGCTCCTGTGACCTGTGCCGGAGTCAGCCTCTCTGGCATCTATGCCGAAGAGAGCGATGTTGCGGTAATCAGCCAGCTGTTCATCCACCACCGGGTCGATGCCCAGGGCTTCGTCGCCGTATACCGTAGCTTCTTCCTCTGTATCCACCTTAACCGTCTCCGGCTCTTCGTTTCCCCGCGTCACGCCAATGGCGATAATGACCGCCAGAGCGACAAGGGCCACAATAACGGCGATGATTATTATGAGCCTGCTTTTCTTCTTCGGTCCGCCCGGCTGTCCGCTCTGAGGTGTACTTTGAGGTGTACTCTGCGGATTTTGAGTCTTGTTGTTTTCTTCAGTGTTCATGATTGTCTCCTTTTAGTGTGACTTTTTACGATTATCTATGTAAATCTGAGGCAAGGATTTTTACGCAAGTCTGATTCAGCCTATGTCACAGAACATAATGTGTATAGATCACAAGATTAGTTTTTCTTTTTTAAACTTTATGTTTAGTTTTTCTTAACAAAGTATATAATAAAAAACCCTGAAACGCA
>DVMP01000019.1 GCA_018714925.1 Candidatus Allocopromorpha excrementigallinarum | reverse complement strand
GTCACCCTCCAGCTCCGGCCTGCTCATGTTCCATTCAAAGTGAGCGCGCACCTGGTACTCCACATCGCTGAGATATGTGTATATGGAAAGTGTATTGCCGCCATGAAAATTTACGGGCCTTATTGACTGCGAATGGGAGCGGATAGGCTTCATTACCCGCACTCTGTCTATTATCCATATGATAGTAGGCTTCCAGTATACGCTTTCAAGGATGCCCTTAAGAGACTGATAAGTGGGCACCTGGTATGTCAGCTTTTCCCCTCCCAGTCTGTTTACCGGATCTGTAAAAAGAGCGTACCTTCCGCTGACCTTAAACTCCACTATGTTGGGCTTCATTGCTTCACCTCCTTAAAATGTCAGTATATCCAGCTTCTGATCCCTGCTAAATCCCTTTACATCTTCATCATAGTATCCCTCCCTTAAAATATAAATACCTGCATCTTCCCGGTAATAGGCAAACTCCTCTATCTGCCTCTCGTTATATACCATTATATTTACACAGTAGCGCTGAGCTCTTTTAAGAAGCTCCGCCTTTTTTTCATGGATATTTTCAGATGCCAGCATTTCAATTATGTCCCTTCCCTTTTTATATGGAACTAAGGCGGATATTCCCGCGGTCTCTATTGCCTCAAAGTATTTTCCGGCCGTCCCGAAATACGGGCAAAGCATAGGCAGCCAGCTTTTTTCCACCTCCTGCTTCCCCAAAGCTCCTCCCTTATTGCCGCATAAGATATCATACATATACTTAATGCCGCATTCCGCTCCTTCAAAGGGATAGAGAAGCTCTTCCTTTTTCATCTCAAACAGCCTTCTGAAATACGACTCAATCGCGGCCTTTGAATCCAGATCATAATCTTCAAAATCTCTGAGAATATACATAGACGCGGTTTTTCCATCTCGTATGTACTGAAGGTTTTTCAGGTCTTCAAAGTCGGGAATAAAAATATACACCGTGCCCTCAGGCTCTTCTCCGTTTCTGTTGCATCTGCCGGCCGCCTGTATTATACTGTCAAGTCCCGCAAGAGCTCTGAACACCACATGAAAGCTCATGTCAACTCCCGCCTCTATAAGCTGCGTGCTTATTACCACTACCCGTTCACCCTTTTCAAGCTTTTTCTTTATCTCAGCCATCCTGTCCGACCTGTGCTCCGGACACAGATTGGTGCTCAGATAGTAAACGGTATATCCCTCATAACAGTCTCCCCTGACATTCTTCAGGTTTTCATAAAAGTCTTCCGCCGATCTTTTTGTATTGAAAACACATAAGACGTTCTTTCCGGATTTCATCTGCTTCCTCACGGCGCCGCACACCTCTTCTATGGAGCTGGTATCCTTTGACCCTTCTTTTATCATGGAGGTTACGAACCTGACCCTTTTAAATTCTTTTCTCATCTCTTCCGTGCAGCCTGAAAGCTCGAGGCCTTTCTCCGGTCTTATGGCCGGCTCCTCCTTATGGGAGATGCTGAGAACAGGCTGTGTGGCCGTTGACAGAACCACAGTGGCGCCGCAGATTTCAACCAGAAAATTTACGACACAGTTGAACATGGCAACGCATTTTAAAGGAACAGACTGCACCTCGTCAAAAATAATCACTGAATTCGCGAAGTTATGTATTGCCCTGGGATTTCTTGTTCCTCCTTTAAAAAATGTATTTAAAAACCTGACCATTGTGGTTATAACTATAGGATAATCCATTCGCTCAGCGAGAAGATCGCCTTCCCTTTCCTCCCTCTCACCGTCATCCCCTCCCCGGTCAGGGTCTTCTGCCTGGACAGCGGAATGCAGCTCAAGTACAAAGCTTTCCGGATCTATCCCTTTGCCTTCGTTTTCCAGAAATTTCTTTATAATGCCGCTGTTCTGCTCTATGATAGATATAAAAGGAGCTATATAAAAAATACGCGCCTTACCATATTTTTTTCCATGGTTCAGCGCATATCTAAGAGCGCTCAGCGTTTTTCCTGAGCCCGTCGGACAGTCGAGACTGTATGTTCCGGGAGGTCTTTGGGAATTTTTAAGGCAGTTTTCCGAAAGCTCCCTCCTCATTCTGTTTATTCTGCTGCTGCCGTCAAAAAGTCTGTATTTCTCCTCCAGTTCTTCCGAAAGCATATCCCACAAAGGGGCGTTATCCCTCTGCGGTCTTACGGTCCTTTCATCCATAAAAGCCGCCGTATCGTATCTGTCAGCGTCCACAAGACATGAAAATAGAAATCTGGCCGCGGCGCTCAGCATAAACAAACCTTCCCGGCCTTGACGGCAGCCGGCTCCCAGCTTTCCAACAAGCTCCTTTACTTCATCGCAGCCTTTGCTAAAAATCTCATTTATTTCTTCAGGAGGGAAATCCTTATGAAATTCCTCCTTTATCTTTTCATAGCTTTCCCTGTATTCCTCTTCCGATATTTTTTTCAGTCTTCTTAAGTATTCCGAACTGTCTTTCCAGTCGTATACGTCTTTCAAGCCGCCGTGATGCCACATTACCGCCATCGCCACAAGCTGAGCGGTCAGCCTTTCCTCCTGCTTCGGGGAATCCCCCAGAAGCTCCATTACATAAACCGCCCCTGCCGTTGAGTGATCTCCGCCTTTTCCCCTGTAGCCGGGATCCTCCAGCAGCCTCTCCATATATTTCATAAACCCTTCTGTCATCTTTCCTATATCGTGAAGAAGACCCGCAAGCATCCCGCAATAAGCAAGTCCCGCCTTTGAGGCGTACTCGGAGGCAAGCCTCCCGACGTTTCGGAGATGCTCCGCCACCGTCTGCTGACGTTCCTTGTTTTCTCTGTCAATATGGGCCGGCCATTTTTTCATAGGCGCCTCCTTTCTCAGAAGCTTCCTTTTTTATAGGCTTCAGCGATAACATATGAAGGTTCATAGTAGGCGCTGCTGTTATAATCGTCAATGATTTCGCATATGGGAGAATTGTACACTCTGATCATACCGTCAGTGTTTATCCCCCCATCTGCCGTGATGTATTAAGAAGAGAAAATACAGATATATTTTAATTCTCCTCTTAATACACCTAACAACATTATCTTTTAAATCCCCAGGAACTCTTTTCCTGACAATATAATTATACTACTTTAAATTTATTACTTCAATAAAGTTGTTAAATAATATTAAGTAGGTAACCATTATACTATTTGATAATGTTGTAAAGTATTTACTTTATGCGTTTTTAATTGTATA
>DVMP01000018.1 GCA_018714925.1 Candidatus Allocopromorpha excrementigallinarum | reverse complement strand
ATTCAAAGAACTGCTCCGTAATGCACGGAGATGTAAAGATAAATATAGTGGATACACCGGGACACGCCGATTTCTCGTCGGAGGTGGAGAGAATAATAAAAACGGTGGATACGGTGATACTTCTGGTTGACTCCAGCGAAGGGCCGATGCCTCAGACGAGGTTTGTTCTTAAGAAATCTCTTGAGCAGGGGATAAATCCCATACTTCTCATAAACAAAATAGATAAAAAGGATGCACGTATAGATGAAGTGGTGGATGAGGTTTACGAGCTTTTCATGGACCTTGAGGCCAATGACAGACAGCTGGACTTTCCGATACTTTACGGTATAGCCAGACAGGGCATAGTGGTCTATGATCCGGAGGATGTGAAAAATATAAAGGTAGAGGAGGGAGACGCCAAAATAAAGAAGAGCGCCAAGGGAATGGGCGGACTGGATATAACCCCTCTCTTTGACACAATAATAAACCACGCGGAGCCTTATCCGGATCTTGACGATGAACCGCTGCAGCTTCAGATATCTGCTCTTGCCTATGACGATTATATAGGCAGGCTGGGCATAGGAAGAATAACAAAGGGCGTTGTAAAGGCTGCCGGTCAGGTGGCTGTGGCTTCGGGCAGCGGCGCGGCGGAGCAGAGAAAAATAAATCAGGTTTTCGTATACAGGGGGCTTAAGCGTGTGGCAGTGGAAGAGGCCAGGTCCGGAGACATAGTGGTGGTTTCCGGAATACCGGATATTTCCATAGGTCAGACCATATGCGATCCGGAAAATCCTCAGCCTCTTGAGATGATACAGATAGAGGAGCCGACTCTTTCCATGTACTTTATGGTAAACAAGTCTCCCTTTGCCGGCAGAGTGGGAAAATTCGTCACATCGAGGCATATAAGGGAACGGCTTAACAGAGAGCTTGAGGTCAACGTGGGCCTTAAGGTGGAGGAGACAGACTCCACGGACAGCTTCAAGGTTTCGGGAAGGGGGGAGCTGCATCTTTCCATCCTCATAGAAAATATGAGAAGAGAAGGCTATGAGCTGGCTGTGTCGAAGCCTGAGGTGATAATGAGAAGAGGAGAGAAAAACCAGCTTCTGGAGCCTGTTGAGGAAGTGATAATATCCGTTCCCGATGAATATTCCGGCTCGGTGATATCAAAGCTCAACTTAAGAAAGGGAATGATGCGGGAGATGAAAAGCGAAAACGGATTCATACGTCTTGAGTACCTTGTTCCCACGAGAGGTCTTCTGGGGTACAGAAGCGAGTTCATAAACGATACGAGAGGCGAGGGAACCATGATAAGGCGGTTCGACAGGTTTGAGGAGTATTCGGGAGAAATTCCTCAGAGAACCAACGGCGTCGCCATAGCTCAGGAGGAAGGCATCGCCACTCCATACGCCATATTCAATATAAGCGAGAGAGTGCAGATGTTTATAGAGCCGGGAACGAGAGTGTACGAGGGCATGATAATAGGCATGAACTCAAGAAGCGACGATATGGTGGTAAATCCCTGCAGAGCCAAGAAGGCCAGCAATATGAGAGCCGCCGGAAGCGATGAGAATATAAAGCTTGCGCCGGCGAGAACCTTTACACTGGAGGAGGCTCTGGAGTTTATAGACGACGATGAGCTGGTGGAAATAGTTCCCGATGATATAAGGCTGAGAAAGAAGTATCTCAGAGAGCTTGACAGGAGAAGAAAGGGGAAAAAGGTAAAAACGGAGGCATAGCATGGAAAATATAGAAAGGGCCGAAACCTTTGTGGAAAGGCTCATCTCTTCCGAAAGACTGACGGAAATAGGACTTCTGGCTCTGCGGCTTGCTTTTGTAGTGGCTGTGGGACTTGCCTTTATAAAGGTGGTCCTGGTCATAACCAGAAAGGCTCTCGGAAAGAGCAGTCTTGATCCGGTAATATATACCTTTGTGCTGAACGCCATAAAGGTAATTACAATTATAATACTGGTGACGGTATGCCTCGGTATGCTGGGCATACAGATGAGCACCATAATAGCCGTAATAGGAGCGGCGGGAGCAGCCATAGCCCTGGCTCTCAAGGACAGTCTGGCCAACATAGCGGGAGGCGTCATGATAATACTGACCCAGCCCTTTAAGAAGGAGGATCTCATAGACGTGGAGTCATCCTCATCAGGGAGCATTTCGGGAAAGGTGGAGGATATAGATCTGTTTCTAACCACACTTAAGACATACGACAACAAGACAATAACAATACCCAACGGCATAATAAACACCTCTGTTCTTGTCAATCACAGCAAGGAGGACAACAGGAGGGTGGACTGCACCTTCGGCATAGGCTATGACAGCGATATAGGGGAAGCCAAAAGAATACTGAAAAAGGTGTGCTATGACAATCCTCTGATATTCAGGGAGCCGGAGCCTCTTATAGGCGTTGCCAATCACGGGGAAAGCTCAGTTGAAATAGATCTTAAGGCCTGGTGCAGAACAGACGATTACTGGGATGTTAAATACTATCTTGAGGAGGAGGTCAAGCTGGCCTTTGACGAAAATCACATAACAATCCCGTACAATCAGGTGGAGGTTCATATTAAGAAGGAAAGAGATAATGCTTCAGATTAAAGATATAAAAAAGGAATACAAAACGGGAAGCCTGGTGCAGAAGGCGCTGGACGGCGTGAGTCTCAACCTGAGGGACAGCGAATTTGTCGCCGTGCTGGGGCCCAGCGGTTCCGGAAAGACAACTCTTCTGAATATTATAGGAGGTCTGGACCGCTACGACAGCGGGGAGCTGATTATAAACGGCATATCCACGAAAAAATACAGGGACAGAGACTGGGATTCATACAGAAATCATACCATAGGCTTTGTTTTTCAGAGCTATAACCTCATCCCTCATCAGAGCATACTGTCAAATGTGGAGCTTGCCCTGACCATTTCCGGAGCGGGAAAGGAAGAACGGACTCAGCGGGCAAAGGAGGCTCTCGAAAAGGTGGGCCTTGGCGATCAGCTTCACAAGAGACCCGGTCAGCTTTCAGGCGGCCAGATGCAGAGGGTGGCCATAGCCAGAGCTCTGGTCAATGATCCGGATATACTGCTTGCCGACGAGCCTACGGGAGCCCTGGACAGTGAGACCAGCCTGCAGGTAATGGATCTTCTCAGACAGGTGGCAGAAGACCGTCTTGTGGTAATGGTTACTCACAATCCGGAGCTGGCTGACGCCTATGCCACGCGTATAGTCAGACTGAAGGACGGTAAGATTATATCCGACAGCGATGCTTTTAATATAAACGAGGATGAAATGGAGGAGCCTGAGCACAGGAACATGGGAAAGGCTTCAATGTCCTTTCTGACAGCTCTTTCTCTCAGCTTCAACAACCTGAGAACGAAGAAGGCGAGGACGCTTCTCACCTCCTTTGCCGGCTCTATAGGAATTATAGGCATAGCCCTTATACTGTCTCTTTCCAACGGGGTAAATACTTATATAGAATCACTTGAGACGGAGACCATGGCCGAGTATCCTCTTCAGATACAGAAAACAGGTCTGGACTTTACTTCCATGATGAGCGCTGAGGGCGGCGGCTCGGGAGCTGAGGACGAAGAGGGGGAGGTGAGCGTCATGAGCATGGTGACGGACATGTTTTCCACAACCACCTCCAATGACCTCAGGTCCTTTAAAAAATATCTGGAAAGCGGCGAAAGCGACATAGAACAGTATACCAACGCCATAGAATATTCATACAGCGCGTCTCCGCAGATTTACAGGCTTGAGGGCAGCGAAGCGCGGCAGGTGCATCCGGACACCTCATTTGAGGCTCTGGGGCTGGGCTCCTCTACCGGGTCCAATTCCATGATGTCCACTATGATGAGCACAGATGTTTTCTATGAAATGCCGGAGAACGACAGTCTCTATAAGGGACAGTACGATGTGAAGGCGGGACGGTGGCCGGAGAGCTACGACGAATGTGTGGTGGTTCTGACCTCCGGCGGGGGTATCAGCGATTTTCTTCTCTATACTCTGGGCCTGCGCGACTCCTCGGAGCTTGATGAGATGATCAGGCAGTTTGTCAACGAGGAAAATGTGGATACGCCGGAAACCATGGGAAGCTACTCATATGAAGACCTTATGAAGGCCTCCTTTAAAACCGTAAACGCCGCGGACTGCTACAGGTACGACAGTCAGTATCAGGTATGGACCGACAGAAGCGATGACGAGGCTTATATGAGAGAGCTGGCGGAAAATGGAGAAGATTTAAAGGTGGTAGGCGTTGTCCAGCCTTCGGAGGATGGAAACGGCTTCGTGCTTTCGTCGGGAATCGGATATACGCCGGAGCTGACACGGCACATGTCTGAAGCCGCCGGGGAAAAGGAGATTGTCAGACAGCAGCTGGCAGACAGGAATATCAACGTGTTTACAGGCAAGCCCTTCGGAGAGGAGGCTTCCCGGGAAACCTTTGATATGGGAGCTCTTTTTTCCGTAGATGAAAGCCGGCTGAGTCAGGCCTTTACCTTTGATGAAAGCGCCCTTTCAGGTGTTCTGGGCGGCGGAGCTGACCTGGGAGATCTTATAGATATGGACAATATAAGTCTGGAGCTTCCGGAAGGAGAAGCTTCTCTGGGAGATATGATGGGAGACATAGATATATCCGTATCTTCCGAGGGCCTTTCCCGGACTGTGACTGAGCTTATGGAAGGATACAGGTCCTATGTTGAGACGAATCCTCCTCAGGACCCTTCAGATGTGGAGGCGAGCTTCAAGGAGTACCTTGCCACAGACGAGGCGGGGAGAATACTTTCGGAGGGACTTTCCTCGGCAGTAGACGCGGAAGCCGTCGAAGGACAGATAATGGCGGCGGTGGAAAGATACATGCAGGAGGTTATGTCCTCCTACGGAAACGCTCTTAACAAGGCCGTAGAGGAGCAGGTGTCCTCAGCTATGGGACAGATGGCGGAGCAGATGACTTCCGGTCTGCAGAATGCCGTAAGCATAAATCCGTCGGCTTTTGCGGAAGCCTTTAAAATAAACATGTCTCCCGAGGAGCTGACGTCGCTGATGATGTCCATGAGCTCAGAAGGGGGAAGCTCTTATGAGGGCAACCTGGCGGCTCTGGGCTATGTGGATTTCGATGATCCTTCCGCCATAGACATCTATCCCGTTGATTTTGAAAGCAAGGAGCAGGTAGTAAGCATCCTTGATAATTACAACAGCAGGATGGAGGCTGAAGGAGAAGAGGAGAAGGTTATAACATATACGGATCTGGTGGGCTCTCTCATGTCCTCCGTAACGGAAATAATCAACGCCATAAGCTATGTACTCATTGCCTTTGTGGCCATTTCGCTGGTGGTTTCATCTATAATGATAGGCGTTATAACCTATATAAGCGTCCTGGAGAGAAAGAAGGAAATAGGAATTCTGAGGGCCATCGGAGCCTCGAAGCAGAACATATCACAGGTGTTTAACGCCGAAACCTTTATTATCGGTCTGTGCGCGGGGATTATAGGTATAGGTATCAGTCTTCTGCTGCTGATTCCGGGCAACGCGGCAATTCATTATGTGGCCGGAACAGATGAGGTGAGCGCGATTCTGCCGCCTCTGGGAGCAGTAATACTGATACTCCTCAGTGTGGCCCTCACCCTCATAGGAGGATTGATTCCGTCGAGAAAAGCGGCCAAGAGCGACCCTGTGGCCGCCCTGAGAACAGAATGACCGCGGCAGCCAAAAGGCGCTACTGCCAGGCGGGCGAACAAATAAAAGTGGAAATGGAACGAGAAAAATGATAGAATAGAGTATATTGCTTTTAGAAAGGAGACTCGGAATATGGACGAAAACAGAAAATTCAAAAGAGTACTGGTGGCCAACAGAGGAGAAATAGCCATAAGAATATTCAGAGCCTGCAAAGAATTAGGAATAAGAAGTGTAGCCATTTATTCGGAGGAAGATAAAAACGCGCTGTTCAGAACAAAGGCAGACGAGGCCTATCAGGTGGGGAGAGGAAAATCACCGGTAGACGCTTATCTTGCCATTGATGAGATAATAGAGCTGGCTAAGGCCAAGGGCGTGGACGCCATACATCCCGGATACGGCTTTCTTGCCGAAAACACGGATTTTGCCAAAGGCTGTGAAAGCGAGGGAATAGTTTTCATAGGTCCCGACTACAACATGATGGAGATGCTCGGCGACAAGGTGAAGTCGAAGATAGTCGCCAATAAGGTTGGTGTTCCTACAATACCCGGAATGACAGAGACCATACCGTCAGAGGGAGTGGCTCTGGAATTTGCCGAGGAGTGCGGATATCCTGTTATGCTCAAGGCAGCCGCAGGCGGCGGCGGGAGAGGCATGAGAATTGTGAGAAGCAGGGAAGAGATGCCCGATCAGTTTGCCAGCGCCAAAAGCGAGGCGAAAAAGGCCTTTGGAATAGATGATATATTCATCGAAAAATACCTTGAGCGTCCGAAGCATATAGAGGTCCAGGTGCTGGGAGACACCTACGGAAATATAGTTCATCTCTATGAAAGAGACTGCTCAATACAGAGAAGACACCAGAAGGTTGTTGAGTTTACTCCCGCTCTGTGCATAACGGAGGAGCAGAGGCAGAATATATGCGCCGACGCCATAAAAATCGCCAAGGCGGTAAACTACAGAAGCGCCGGGACCGTGGAATTTCTCGTCGACCACGACGGAAGCCACTACTTTATAGAAATGAATCCGAGAATACAGGTGGAGCATACAGTAACGGAGATGACCACCGGCATAGACATAGTTCAGTCGCAGATACTCATTGCCGAAGGGTTTGCTCTGGATTCGGAGGAAATAAACATAAAGGATCAGGCTGATATAAAGCCTAGAGGATACTCCATACAGTGCAGGCTCACTACGGAGGATCCCATAAACGGCTTCGCTCCCGATACAGGCGTCATAACCAAATATACAAGCGCCGGAGGCTACGGAATCAGACTTGACGGCGGAAACGCCTTTGTCAATTCGGTAATAACTCCTTATTACGACAGCCTTCTCGTAAAGGTTACCTCCTGGGCGAGAAGCTTTAAGGACGCCACCAACAAGGCAAAGAGGGCCCTTAAGGAAATGAATATCACAGGAGTGAAGACCAACAGAACCTTCCTTCTGAATGTTTTAAATCACCCTACCTTCAGAGAGGGAAAGTGCGATACGGGATTTATCGCGGACAATCCTGAGCTTCTTAACATAATGGTAAGGGAAGACAAGGAGATGAAGGTTCTCAGATTCCTCGGCGAAAAGTTTGTAAACGGAAACAGGGGAATAAAGCCTCAGTTTGACGTTCCCGTATTTCCGAGGATAAAGTCTGACGAGATTAAAAAGCTTTCCGGTACAAAGCAGCTTCTCGACGAGAAGGGACCTGAAGGCGTTGTGGACTGGATAAAACAGCAGAAAAAGCTTCTGATTACCGATACCACCATGAGAGACGCTCAGCAGTCTCTTATGGCCACGAGAGTAAGAACTGTGGATATGGAGAAAATAGCTCCTGCCGTCGCTCTTTACGGCAAGGATCTCTTCTCTCTGGAAATGTGGGGAGGAGCGACCTTTGACACGGCCTACAGATTCCTCAAGGAAAGCCCTTGGGAAAGACTGGAAACACTCAGAGAGAAGATTCCCAACATTATGTTCCAGATGCTCATAAGAGGAGCTAACGGAGTGGGATACAAAAACTACCCGGATAACGTTATACGGAGGTTCGTAAAGGAAGCTGCCGGATCGGGAATAGACGTGTTCAGGATATTCGATTCCCTTAACTGGATAGAGGGGATGGAGGTTGCCCTTGACGAGACTCTCAACCAGGGCAAGATCGCCGAGGCATGTATATGCTATACGGGAGATATACTTGATGACAGCAGAGAAAAGTACAACCTCAGCTATTATGTGAGAATGGCCAGGGAGCTGGAAAGAAGAGGCTCTCACATTCTCGGCATCAAGGACATGTCCGGACTCATAAAGCCTATGGCGGCCAAAAAGCTTATAGAGGCTCTTAAAAGTGAAATATCAATACCTATCCACCTTCACACTCACGACACCAGCGGCAACGGTGTAGCCGCTCTGATGATGGCGGCGGGAGCCGGAGTGGATATAATAGACGCGGCCTTTAACAGCATGTCGGGTCTTACCAGCCAGCCGGCGCTGAACTCCATTGTGGCGGCTCTGGAAAGCACGGAAAGAGACGCGGGAATACCTCTTGAGGGAATACAGGAGATTTCCGATTACTGGGCAGCCGTAAGGCCTGTATATAAGGACTTTGAATCAGATATGATGACAGGCTCCGCGGAAATATACAAGTACGAGATGCCGGGAGGACAGTACTCCAATCTCAAGTCTCAGGTGGAAAGCTTCGGACTGGGACATAAGTTCACCGAGGTTAAGGAAATGTACAAGGCCGTAAACGAGATGCTGGGAGATATTGTAAAGGTAACGCCTTCATCGAAGGCTGTGGGAGATATGGCCATATTCATGGTGCAGAACGATCTCACTCCTGAAAATATCTATGAAAAGGCCAGGGATATAGATTTCCCTGATTCTATAGTTTCGTACTTTGAGGGGATGATGGGACAGCCTGAGGGAGGCTTCCCTGAAAAGCTGCAGAAGCTGGTTCTCCACGGAAAGAAGCCGATAACCTGCAGACCGGGAGAGCTGCTGCCTGACGAAAACTTTGAGGAAATAAAGGAGATGCTTCGTGAGAAGCACGGCCTTGAGGGAACCGAGAAGGAGGCCCTCAGCTACGCTCTCTATCCTAAGGTGTTTGAGGACTATATCAACAGCCTTGAAAAGGATGGAAACTTCAGACTTATGGGAAGCGACATATTCTTCCACGGGCTGTCTGAGGGAGAAACCTGCGAGATAAAGATAGCCGAAGGAAAGCAGCTTGTAGTGAGACTTTCCAATGCCAGGGAAACGGACGAGGAAGGCTTCAGGGATGTTGTCTTTGAAGTTAACGGCAACAGAAGCGCCGTTAAGATTAAGGATCAGGCGGCCAATATAGCGGCTGTATCATCTCAGATAGTATACGCTGACGCGGAAGACCCTACGGAAGTGGGAGCCAATATACCGGGCAACATAATAAAGGTTCTCATAAAGGAGGGCGAAGAGGTGGAGGAAAAGCAGCCTATAGCCGTAATAGAGGCCATGAAGATGGAGACCAATATACTGGCTCCGATGAAAGGCGTCGTAGACAAGATCTATATCAGTGAAGGACAGCAGGTTAAAGCCGGAGAGCTTATTGCCAAGATGAAATAAAAGCGCCCCGTAAAGGGCGGTGTGTCGAAAGGAAGCTGGAGCAATGGGAAATGGAATAATCGGTAAGATACTGTATTTCTGGGTATTTATCCTGGGAGGACTGTTTTTCGCGAAAATATTCGGTATCGCGGGAGACGACAGAAGCGTTATTACATTGTGCATAGCACTGGCTGTGGCATACATAGTGTTTCAGGTGGCAAGAAGCCTGGGGCGAAAAAAACGTGAGGAGCAGGCTGCCCAGGGAGGCGCCTATGAGAACAGGCCGCCTGTAAGAAAGGGGCAGTCAGGCAAGAAACGAAAAAAGAAATGAGAAGCCCTCCAAAGGGGCTGACACCGTAAAAGCGAGCTGTCTTAAGGGCTTTGTAAAGCTCCTGAGGCAGCTCTTTCGCATCTTTTTAAGGCGTATGATTCCCAAGAGAAATCACACGCCTTTTTTACTTATATGCAGGTATTTTTCCCTGGTAGCGAGACCGCCTCTGATGTGCCTTTCGGCCTTGTTGTTTTCAAGGACCTCTTTTACCTCTGCCGCAAGGCCGGGATTTATCTCCTGGAGCCTTTCCGTAATATCCTTGTGCACAGTAGACTTGGAAACCCTGAATTTAGCCGCCGTGCTTCGCACCGTCGCGCCGGTCTCGATTATATAGCGGGCCAGCTCCAGCACCCGTTCCTCTATGTAATCCTTCATAATTCTGACAGTTCACCACCTCATAATTTATTAACTTTAGCAGTCAAAACAATATATGTTAAAAGTGTGAACAATATACTCATTTTAGATTTTCGGTGTAAATTTTATTATGTGTGGCAAAACTAAGCTATAACTGATAAAATGAAAGGAGCGGGCGATAAGGACAAATCGCCGAAAATATAAATGAATTTTTCCGAAGAGGTTGGAATAGATCTGGGGACAGCCAATGTTCTCATATATGTGGAGGGAAAGGGAATAGTACTCCAGGAGCCGTCGGTGGTGGCGGTAAACAGGGATACGAAGGAAATACTTGCCATAGGAGACGAGGCAAAGCGGATGATAGGCAGAACTCCCGGAAATATAGAAGCTGTGAGGCCCTTAAGGGAAGGAGTAATATCGGACTACGATGTAACTGAGAAAATGCTTCAGTATTTCATAAGGAAGACCTGCGGAGGAAGCAGATTTTTCAAGCCAAGACTCGTGGTGTGCGTGCCCAGCGGAGTGACGGAGGTTGAAAAGCGCGCTGTAAAGGAGGCCGCCATTCAGGCGGGAGGCAGGGCCGTATACCTTATAGAGGAGCCGGTGGCCGCGGCCATAGGAGCCGGAATAGACATAACAGGACCCGAGGGAGTAATGGTAATAGACATCGGAGGAGGGACCACAGATATAGCGGTTATTTCCATGGGAGGAATAGTAACCAGCGCCTCGGTAAAAATAGCCGGAGACAACTTTGATCAGTGTATAATAAAGCATATAAGAAAGGAACACAGGCTTTTTATAGGAGCCCGCACGGCAGAAGGGCTTAAGAGGGAAGCCGGCGCGGCCAGAGCGGGAGAAAAAAACCTGAAGGCTCTCTGCCGGGGAAGAGATCTGGTGACGGGACTTCCCAAAACAGTAGAAATATCCTCCGAGGAAATAATAAAGGCTCTGGAAGAGCCTCTTGACATAATATGCGAAGCTGTTCACGGAGTGCTTGAAAAGACTCCGCCTGAGCTGGCTGCCGATGTAGGGGAGTCGGGAATAGTAATAACGGGAGGCGGAGCTTATCTGAGAGGCCTGGACAGGAGAATAGAGGAGCGCACGGGAATAAGAACCAGGATCGCCGACGAGGCTGATTTCTGCGTGGCCAGAGGAACGGGAGAATCCCTTAAATATATAGACGTAATAAGCAAAAACAGTCTGAACAGGAGAGAAACTTATATATGAAAACAGAGCTTATAGCCACGGCAACCTTCGGCCTTGAGGCCGTAGTAAGAAGAGAAGTGGAAGGACTGGGATACAGGATAATAAAAACAGAGGATGGCAAGGTCACCTATGTGGGAGATGAAAGGGCCGTGGTCAGATCAAATCTGTGGCTGAGAAGCGCGGACAGGGTGCTTTTGAAAATGGCGGAATTCAAGGCTGAAACCTTTGAGGAGCTTTTTCAGCAGACCAGGGCTCTCCCCTGGGAGCAGCTGATCCCCATTGACGGTGAATTCACCGTCACATGCACCTCGGTAAAGTCAAAGCTTCACAGCGTGCCCTCCTGTCAGAGTATAGTAAAGAAGGCTATAGTGGAAAAGCTGAAGGAATTCTATAATGTGGATGTATTCAGGGAAACAGGAGCCAGCTATACGGTAAAGGCGACGCTTCTCAAGGACAGAGTAACCCTTACAGTGGATACCAGCGGAGCCGGGCTTCACAAGAGAGGCTACAGGACAGAGGACGTTGCGGCTCCCATAAAGGAGACTCTGGCAGCGGGCCTTGTCCAGCTTTCCTTCTGGAACAGAGGGAGAATACTGGCAGATCCCTGCTGCGGATCCGGAACCATACCCATAGAAGCCGCCATGATAGGACGGGGAATAGCGCCGGGAATCGGCAGAGGCTTTGCTTCCGAAGGCTGGGAGTTTATAGACAGAAAAATCTGGAAGGAGGAGAGAGCCAGAGCCTTCAGAGCGATAGACTACAGCAGAGAGCTTTACATATACGGGTCGGATATCAACGGAAAGGCTGTCAGAGCGGCCTCCGCCAACGCGAAAGAGGCGGGAGTGGATGACTGTGTTTCCTTCAGACGCGCGGATATCAGAGGCTTTAAGGCGCCGGGAGAAAACGGCATAATAATAACAAACCCGCCATATGGAGAGAGAATAGGCGAGGAGAAGGCGATAAAGGATATATATAAAGCCCTGGGAAGCTTTTGCCGAAGAAACCCCTACTGGTCCCTTTTTCTTATAACAACTGACAGAGACGCTGAAGAGGCCGTTATGGGAAGAAAGGCCGACAGAAGAAGAAAGCTTTACAACGGAAGGCTGCAGACATGCTATTACCAGTTTCACGGAAAGAAGCTGCCTTCCGCGGGGGCAAAGGATATTGATGATTAATTTATGTTGTTGACAGAAAAAAGGAGAAATGAAAATGGCAGTTAACTTAAAAGGAAGAAGTTTTTTGACGCTTATGGATTTCACCACGGAGGAGATCAGATATCTGCTGGATCTGGCCCATGACCTTAAGGCGAAAAAAAGAGCCGGAATACGAGACGAAGTCCTTAAAGGAAAGAATATAGTGCTTCTCTTTGAGAAAACCTCAACGAGAACAAGATGCTCCTTTGAGGTGGCCTGCCTTGACGAAGGGGCGCACGTTACGTTTCTGGACTCAAAGAGCTCCCAGATGGGAAAGAAGGAAAGTCTGGAGGATTCCGCCAGGGTTCTGGGGCGCTTTTTTGACGGCATAGAGTACAGAGGATACGAACAGTCGGTGGTAGAGGATCTGGCCAGGTTTTCCGGCGTTCCCGTATGGAACGGCCTTACGGATGTGGATCATCCCACTCAGATACTGGCTGATATGATGACCATAGAGGAGCATGTAAGCAAGCCTCTGAGCAAGGTGAAGGTCGTATTCTGCGGAGATATAAGAAATAATATGAGCTATGCCTGGATGTACGGGTGCGCCAAAATGGGCATGAGCTTCGCGGCCTACGGACCTGAGAAGCTGGCGGAGGAAATAGACAGGGAGGTTCTTGAGAGGGTTATGAAAACAGCGGAGGAAACAGGAGCCTCCATAGAGATATCCTCCTCAGAGGACTGTCTCAGAGGAGCAGACGTAATATATACGGATGTATGGGCTTCCATGGGAGAGGAGGCGGAAATCCCCGAAAGGGTAAAGCTGCTCTCGCCGTATAAGGTGACCATGGAGCTTATGGAAAAAACTGAAAATCCGGATGTAATATTTCTCCACTGTCTGCCTTCCTTCCACGACTTTGAGACGGACATGGCAAGAACCCAGAAGGAGGCGGGATACGACATACGGGAGGTTACTGATCAGGTGTTCAGAAGCAGACACTCCAAGGTCTTTGACGAAGCGGAAAACAGAATGCATACCATAAAGGCGGTAGTGGTGGCAACCCTGGCTTAAAGGAGGGAGCTTATGAGCTGCGGAATAAACAACTATTCGGAAATAGGAAAGCTGCAAAAGGTGCTGCTTCACAGAATAGGAGAAGAGATAGAGGGCCTTGTACCGGATAATTTCGAACGCCTGCTCTTCGATGATATTCCTTATCTTGAGGCTGCCCGCAGGGAGCACGATATGTTCGCGGAGGCCCTTAAGGGCCAGGGAGCGGAAGTGGTTTACTATGTGGATGAAACCGTTAAGGCTCTCGGGAGCAGAGAAGCCAGAGAGGCCTTTACAAGGGAGTTTATAGAGGAGAGCGATATATATTCAGAGGCGGTAAAGGAGGCCCTCCGCGAGTACCTTATGTCCATGGATACGGCGGACATGGTTAAAAAGGTAATATGTGGAGTTAAAAAAAGCGAGCTTAATGTAAAATCCTCCTCCCTGGCCGACTATATAGCCTCAGGGTACCCATACTATACGGATCCCATGCCCAACCTTTATTTTACCCGGGATCCGGGAGCATGTGTAGGCGGAGGAATAAACATTCACCATATGAGCACTACAGCCAGAAGGAGGGAGTCTCTTCTTCTTAAGTACATGGTAATGTACAACAAAGAATTTGCTCCGGAGGGAACGGAGCTGTGGTGCTCATATGACAGCCCCTATTCCATAGAAGGGGGAGATATTCTGGTGCTCTCCGACAGTATAGTGGCTGTGGGACTTTCACAGAGAACCACTGTCATGGGAATAGATTCCTTTGCCAGAAACATACTGGGAAGATCGGGCTTTAAGAAAATACTTGTCTTTGATATTCCCAAGTGCAGGGCTTTTATGCACCTGGATACGGTGTTTACAATGGTTGATTACGATAAATTCACCATACATCATGAGATAGAGGAGCCTTTGCAGCTTTTTGAGATAACCATGGAAGGGGATGGAGAGCCTCATTTCGCCAGCATACAGGACAGCCTTGAGAATATACTGAAAAAGGAGCTTTCACTTCCGGCGGTGGAGCTTATAAAATGCGGCGGAGACGATCCTCAGGCCGCTCAGAGGGAGCAGTGGAACGACGGATCAAATACTCTCGCTGTGGCTCCCGGAACAGTTGTAACCTATGAGAGAAATTACGTTACAAACCATCTTCTTGACAAAAAGGGGATAGAGGTGATTACAATACCAAGCTCCGAGCTTTCAAGGGGAAGGGGCGGCCCGAGATGTATGAGCTGCCCTGTAAGCAGGCAGGAGCTTTAAGGAAAAGGAGGGAGTATATGACTGCGGAGAGAATAGTAATAGCCTTAGGCGGCAACGCCCTGCAGCCGCCCGGCGGACAGGCTACTGCGGAGGCGCAGCTTCAGACCGTAAGGAAAACCTGCGAGCATATAGCCAGAATCAGCGGAATGGGCTATGAGATCGCCGTGGTACACGGCAACGGACCACAGGTAGGGCGTATAGTTATGGCGTCAGAGGCGGCGGACACAGTTACTCCGGCTATGCCCTTTGATGTATGCGGGGCCATGTCCCAGGGATATATAGGATACCATATACAGCAGTCCCTTAAATACGCCCTCAACAGAGATAACAGAAACGTTCCCGTGGTAACTGTGGCTACTCAGGTGATAGTGGATGAAAAGGATCCGGCCTTTAAAAGCCCGTCAAAACCTATAGGTCCTTTTTACACCAGAGAGGAGGCGGAAAGGCTGGAACGCGACAGGGGATATATTATGAAGGAGGACGCCGGCAGGGGCTACAGAAGAGTGGTTCCTTCTCCTCTCCCCAAAAGAATAGTGGAAATAGAAGCGGTAAAGCAGCTGTGGGACAGATCCATAGTCATAACCTGCGGCGGCGGAGGAATACCGGTCATTGAAAAGCCGGACGGTCATCTTGAAGGCGTTGCCGCCGTTATAGACAAGGACCATGCGGCGGAGCTTCTGGCGGAAAACGTGGAGGCGGATATACTTATGATACTTACAGGGGTGGAGAAGGTATGCCTTGATTTCGGAAGGAAGGAGGAAAGAGCTCTGTCCCGCATGTCTCTGAAGGAATGCGCCAGGTATGTGGAGGAGGGCCATTTTCCCGAGGGAAGCATGCTGCCGAAGGTTGAGGCGGCAATGAAATTCGTAAGGCTTTATCCCGATAAAAAAGCAGTGATTACATCTCTGGATAAGGCGGTGGAGGCTCTGGCCGGGAAGACGGGCACAGTGGTGACCTTTAACTGACAGGCAGGCCGGAAAAGAAAGCATAAGGCCGCGGAGGCAAAGCGCAAGGCTTTGCCCCGCGGCTTTTGTGATTTTCGGGATAACTTTACCTGGAAATAACATAGAGTTAACGAGAATCAGATGTTTGAATATATGTTTCATGCTAGGATTTATCTGTAAAATCCATGTATTTTTTGTGTAAGACACCGATTATGGGGAAAGAGCTTACGAATTCTTTATAGGAGACGGAGGAATAGCGTGAAACGAGAAGAGGATATTATCAGGCGCGTGAAGGAAGCTAAGGAAAATGTAGCGGCGGCGGATGAGCTGATCCGGGATTATATGCCTTTTATAAAAAGCGAGACGGCGCGTATCACAGGAGGCTCGACGGCTGAAGGAAGCGGCGACGAGCTGAGCATAGCGCTTATGGGATTTCATGAAGCCATAGAGGGATACACTCCCGAAAGGGGAGCCTTTATTAAATTCGCTTCTCTGGTTATAAAGAGAAGAATAATAGACTACCGGAGGAAAGAAAAGCGCTTCAGCGGTAATGTATCCTTTTCCTCAACGGTATCCGGGCAGGAGGAAATAAGCATTGAAGATACTGTTGAGAGTGAAGAGAAGCCATACGAGCAGATACACGACAGAGACGCTGTCAGACAGGAGATAGAAGAGCTTTCAGATCAGCTGGGAAAATACGGAATTACCATGACCGACGTGGCGAAAAACTGTCCCAGGCAGGAGCGGACCCTTGAGTCATGCGGAAAAGCGCTGGGCTTTGCCCGGGAAAACAGGCATCTTATAGAAGCGTTGAAAAAAACAGGAAAGCTGCCCATAGGAGCTATTTCGGAAGGAACTGAGGTGGAGAAAAAAACTCTGGAAAGACACAGAAAATACATAGTAGCCCTTTTTCTCATATATTCCAACGGCTACGACAGCATAAGAGCTCATCTTAAACAGGTTTTTAATAAAGGAAAAGGGGGTATGGAGGCATGACATACCTGGTAATGGAAAATCATCCCGGCTACAGTGTGGTAATGGATGAAAGGGGAGCCTTTTACAGAGTGGCAAACCTGGGGTATGAAGTAGGTGAAAGGGTATCCGGCGTAGTGTTTATGAAGGACCCTGATATGAAGGACTCTGAAAGGAAAGAGAAGCGGCGCGGCTTCAGAAGGGTTTACGCGGCTGCTCTTGCGGCCTGTCTTCTGCTTGTTCTCGTGCCTGTAATAAATCTGCTGACAGCGGAGCAGGCAACCATTTATATGACCATAAATCCACAGGTTCAGATAGAAATAGAAGAGGACGGCGAGGTTACGGACATAAAAGCCGGCAATAAGGACGGAAGGCAGCTGACAGAGCAGTACTCCTGGGAGGATAAGCACGTTAACAGGGTATTTGATGATCTTGTGGACAGAGCCAGAGAAATGGGCTTCCTTACAGAGGGAGATGAGATAAGGGCGGATATAAGAACGGAAAACAGGCAATGGGCCGAAGAACTGGGAGACAGTATTTTCGGGCATCTGGAAGAATATACAGGAGGGGCGTACACCATAGTTATAAGGATCAATAATGAGGATTATGCCATAAGACAGGTTGTTGCGCCGACAACTGAGACAACCTCGGAAACCGCAGCTCCGGCCTCCGGAGGAGACAGCGGCTACGGAGATTCGGATTACGGGGAGTATTATAACACGGCGCCTCCGGCAGCCCCGGCAACCAGAGCGCCTGCCGCTGCGCCTGCCCCTGCTCCGACCTACGGGGGAGACAGCGGATATGAAGGGAATTCGGGCTATGGAGGAGATTCAGGCTACGGGGGAGATTCTCTCTACGATGATTAAATAAATTTAAAAAAATTCATGGGAAACCCCGTTTTCGGAAAAAAACATACGTAATCTTTATTGTAACAGGTTAACCGACGACAAGTTATAACTGGACTCAAATGATTTTTTAAGGAGAGAAATTATGAAAAGAAGAAATTTGATAAAAGTGCTTGCCGCCATTATGATTATGGTTCTCTGTGCAGGAGCCCTGGCGGGATGCGGATCCGAAGCTTCGGCGTCTGAAGGAGGAAGACTGATAATCAAGGTAAATCCGCAGGTGGCTGTGGATTACGACGATGAAGGAGCCGTTACAGCTGTAGAGGGAATAAACGAAGACGGAAAAACGCTTATAGAGGGGTACGCGGACTTTGAAGGAAAGGCCTCAAGAACGGTGGTAAAAGATATAGTGGCTCTTATGAACGACGCCGGATACTTAAAGTCCGAAACGGAAGGCGCGGGAAATCCGCTGACAATATCCGTTGAGTCGGGTTCAAGGATGCCGGGAGAAAACTTTCTGAAGAACATAGTGACGGAAGTCAAGTCATATATGGGCGATAAGCCTTACACAGGAAATATAGTTATAGAAGGAGAAAGCAACTACGGAGTCAGCGATTACGCGGTATCGCCATACGGTGACAGCAGCTATGACGTGGTAAAGGCAACGACTGCCGCGCCCGCCCCTTCATATAATTCCAATACAGACTACGGCACCAACTACGGTACAAATTACGGTAATTCGGGATATTCATCGGGAGGCGGTTCTCCGGCTACAAGCGCGCCTCCGGCAACATCGGCCCCTGCTTCAGGAGGCAGCAGTGACTACGGCAACAGCAATTACGGAAACAGCGATTATGGAAACAGCGGCTATGACAGCGGAGATTCAGGATACGACGGGGACTCAGGGTATGACGACTGACAAGTCCGCAGCTGTAATCAGAAAAGAACCGGTAAAGCTGAGACATGAAATAAAATACAGTATAAACGCTTTTGACGACGTAATACTGGCTGAAAGGCTGAAAAAAATTTTTCATCACGACAGACATGCTGACTCACACGGGTCCTACCGTGTGAGCAGCCTGTATTTTGACACGCCCTACGACAAGGCGCTGTGTGAAAAGCTGGCGGGGGTGAGAAACAGAGAAAAATTCAGAATAAGATATTATAACGAAGATCTTTCCTACATAAAGCTGGAGAAAAAATATAAAAAGGGGAATCTCTGCGCAAAGCGGAGCATGAGCCTCACCTGTGATCAGGTAAGGAGCATACTCAGAGGAGAAATTGATTTTCTCCTTGAAAGGGAGGAGGCCCTTGCCTGTGAATTTTACAGTAAAATAAGGGGTCAGCTTCTTTCCCCGAAGGCCATGGTAAGCTATGAGAGAGAGGCGTTCCTTTACGAGCCGGGCAACGTAAGGATAACCATTGACAGAAATCTCTCATCTGAGCTGATGACAAGGGGCTTTCCGGCGGAAAGGGGGAGGATGGCAGATGTTTCCGGCGGACTGAGGGTTCTGGAGATAAAGTTCGACGAATTTCTTCCGGATATAGTGAGGATGGCGGTGCAGGTACCCTCAAGACGAAATGTGGCCTTCTCAAAATACGCGGAATGCCGTCGGTTTGATTAGAGAAAAACAGGAGGAAGAGGATGACTTTTCAGGATATTTTCACATCGGGATTTCTCGACAGCGTAAGCTCTGTAAGCCTGCTGGACATGGCGGCTGCTCTGGGACTGGCTTTCGCTCTGGGGCTGTTTATATTTCTCATATACAAGAAAACCTTTTCCGGTGTTATGTACTCATCGGGATTCGGCATATCCCTTATAGCCATGACTATGATCACCACTCTTGTTATTCTGGCGGTCAGCAGCAATGTGGTTTTGTCTCTGGGAATGGTGGGAGCTCTTTCCATAGTAAGATTCAGAACGGCGGTAAAGGATCCCATGGATATAGTGTTCCTCTTCTGGAGCATAGGAGCGGGCATAGTTCTGGCGGCGGGTCTGCTGCCCCTTGCCGTGTTCGGCAGTATATTCATCGGTCTGGTGCTGCTCATATTTGCTGAGAAAAAGACCTTTGACAAGCCTTACATACTGGTGGTTCACTGCAGCGGAGAGAAAAGCGAAAGAGAGGTTTTTCAGATGATAACAGAGAAAACCTCAAGGGTTTCTCTTAAAAGCAAAAGCGTGTCAGCGGGTATGGTGGAGCTGAACTATGAGGTCCGCCTTAAGGAGGAGGATATATCCTTTGTGAATATGCTGGCTGAAATAGACGGTGTAACAAATACGGTAATGGCTTCCTATAACGGAGATTATATGGGTTAAGCTATGCTTAAAAAAAAGAGTATTGATAAAATATGCATAGCGGTCGCAGCGGCGGCGGTGGCTGTTGTCATAGTGTTTATGAAGGGAGAAAGTCTGGGGATTGCCAGAATGAGCGGAGCTCCCGAATATGAGAAAAGGCTTTTTGACGACAGCAGGGTTCACAGGGTTGATATAGAGATAGAGGACTGGGATGAATTTATAAACAAAGCGCCTGAGGAAGAATATTCGGTGTGCGATATAATCATAGACGGAGAAAGAACAGAAAAGGCGGGAATAAGGGCAAAGGGCAATAATTCTCTTAATCTTACGGAGAAGTACGGACATGAGCGCTACAGCCTTAAGGTGGAGTTCGATCATTACGTGGAAGGAGGCAGCTACCTGGGGCTTGACAAAATGTCCCTTGACGCCTCTTTTCAGGACAACAGCTATATGAAAAATTATCTGGCCTATGATATGATGTCGGCTATGGGGGTCCCAGCTCCACTGTGCAGCTACGTCTGGGTCACGGTTAACGGACGGGACTGGGGCCTTTTTCTGGCGGTGGAGGAGCCTGAAGAGGCCTTTGCCAGGAGAGTATACGGCAGGGATCACGGAAAGCTGTATAAGCCTGATTACATGTCTCTGGAGGATGAAAATGCCGATGTGGCCCTGCGTTATACGGGAGATGAAGTAAATAATTATGAAAATATATTCAGAAACGCCAAGTTTGATATTGCCTCCAATGATAAAAAACGGGTGATTGAGGCATTGAAAAACCTTTCTCAGGGGGAGAATCTGGAAAAATACGTGGATGTTGAAGGGGCATTAAGATATTTTACGGTGCAGACCTTTGTCGTAAATCTTGACAGTTATCTTGGCCCTACGGGGCATAACTATTACCTCTATGAGGAAAACGGCAGGCTGACAATGCTTCCTTGGGACTACAACCTCGCATTCGGAACGTATTCCCTGGGGATGCCGCAGCCTGTAAACGACGCGGAGCTTTATGTAAATTATCCCATTGACACTCCATATTCCGGAGAGGTGATGATGAACAGGCCTTTTTTTCACAACATAATGAAGAAAGGCGAGTATTACGAGGCGTATCACATGTATTATGATCAGTTTCTCAGAGAGTATTTTGAAAGCGGATACTTTGAGACCAGGGTGCGGAAGACGGCGGAGATGATAGCGCCTTACGCGGCAAAGGATCCTACGGCATACTGCTCCTACGAGGAGCACGCGGAAGCGGTGGACACAATAGAGAATTTCTGTCTTCTGAGAGCCCAAAGCGTCAGAAAGCAGCTGGAGGGTCAGATCCCGTCGACAGTAAAGGGCCAGAGCGAGGACAGAAGCGGGTTTGTGGACGCTTCCTCAGTATGGATTCCACATATGGGAGAGATAGCTGATCTTAAATGAAAAAAGATGTTCAAAAAACTTCTTGATTTACAAACCGTTAGGTGATATTATCATAGGGTACATTTTTTTTACGGAAACTCCGAAAGTTCTGAATAAAGAAGGTAGCAGAATGGAAATAGAGTTAAAGTACAAGGTGCCTGACAGGAGTATCGCCGAAAAAATATGGAAAGACAAGGCGCTATCCGAAATGGAAGAAAACGGTTCCAGAGAAGAGATTTGTCTGGACGCGAAATATTTTGACACAGAAAACTGCGATCTGGCTAAAAGGCAGATAGCCTACAGAATCAGAAAAGAAGGAGAGCGCTGGGTGGCGGCCCTCAAGTGGAAGGGACGAAGCGAAGACGGTCTCCATACCAGGGAGGAAATTTCCGTTCCCGTCAAGGGAGACGAACCTGATTTATCTGTTTTCTGTGAAAGCAAAACGGGAAAGGCTCTGGAGGAGTTTCTCGGAGACAGGAAGCTGGTATGCTTTCTTGAAACCAGATTTCACAGAAAGAGGTTCAGAATAGATACGGGAACAGGACTTTTCGAGCTGTCTATAGACACGGGAAAAATCGTCACTGAATACGGAGAAGAGCCTATTTCCGAAGCGGAGATAGAGCTGTTCTCGGGAGACGAGGAGGAGCTGATGGAACTGGGCCGCAGGCTTCAGAAAAAGTACGGGCTTGAAGTGGAGAATGTAAGCAAGTACTCCAGAGGCATAAGGATGATAAAGGACAACAGAAAATAGCTGACAAGGCATTATCCAATGCCTTGTTTTAGTATGGCGCCTTTGAGGTTATAAACAGATTCTGCGGCGGATGAGAGCGCTGATTTATCATGGTGACAGTGGATACGTGATACAGGGAGGAATCGAGAGCGGAAGAGAAGGACAGAAGAGCCTCCTGTTCTTCCGCCCCCTCCGGATGGCCGCTGTACATGGTGACGCATATGAGGCCGCCGGGATTTAAAATGGAAAGGGAGGCCTTTACGGCTTCGATTGTGGAAGAGGCGCTTGTGGTTATAGCCCTGCTGCCGCCGGGAAGATATCCCAGGTTGAACATAATCACCCGGGGCCTTTCCTTAACATAGCGGGCTATGAAACTGTGGGAGGCATTTATAAGGGAGAAAGCGCCGCTGCAAAGCTGCTGCCGGTATCCTGAGGATATGAGAAGCTCTCTTGTGGAAGCGACGGCTGAGGCCTGTATGTCAAAGGCGTAGAGCTTAGAGGGCCTGCGGGAGGCGAGAAAAAGAGTGTCTCTGCCGTTGCCGCAGGTGGCGTCTACGACCACGTCTCCGGGGGATATGAAATTTTCAGCGGTAAAGGCGGCGAAGTCAGTCGCGGAGCGCAGTATGTTTCTCTTCGGGTCCATTTTTTCTCCTTCCTTTCAAAATCAGAGCCGGGGATTTCCGGTATCCTTTTCTGAACAATTATGGAGGGTGAAGATTTTTTTGTCAAGGCGGCGGTCCGAGATTTGACGAAAAATGTTAAAACCCTTGTTTCACCTTTACTTTTCAAAGGAAAAGAGGTATAATAATATGCACTATGTGTTTATAATCGAGGAGGATATATATTCATGAAATCAACATTAATTTCAAAAGAGAAGAACATAGCAAAATTCACCATGGAATTTACCGCAGAGGAATTTGAAAACGCGATAATAGAGGTTTACAAGGCTCAGAAGAACAGATTTGTAATAGACGGCTTCCGAAAGGGAAAAGCGCCGAGAAGCATAATAGAGAAAAAGTACGGTGAAGGCGTCTTCTTTGAGGACGCTATAAACAATCTTTTTTCTTTGAGATATCCTCTGGCTATAGACGAACTGGATCTTGAGGTTATAGACAGTCCCAAGGCTGAATTCAGCCAGATAAAAAAGGGTGAAGGCTTCACCGTTACCATAACGGTGGAATGCTATCCTGAAATAGAGGTCAGGGACTACAAGGGAGTGGAAA
This sequence comes from Candidatus Allocopromorpha excrementigallinarum, assembly GCA_018714925.1. Classification (GTDB taxonomy): domain Bacteria; phylum Bacillota; class Clostridia; order Peptostreptococcales; family Anaerovoracaceae; genus Lentihominibacter; species Lentihominibacter excrementigallinarum. The sequence continues at coordinate 2,976 of DVMP01000018.1, read as the reverse complement.
CGGAAAAGGTGAGCGCTGAGGTCACCGATGAGGATGTTGAGAATGAAATAAAGAGCATGGCGAGAAGAAACTCCAGAATGATAACAGTAGACAGACCTGCCAAAGAGGGTGATATGGTGCTTATCGACTATGAGGGCTGGATAGGAGACGAACAGTTTGAGGGAGGCACCGCCGAAAGACAGCCCCTTAAGCTGGGATCGGGAACCTTTATTCCAGGATTTGAGGAGCAGCTTATAGGAGTGAGCACAGGCGAGGACAAGGACGTTAAGGTTACTTTTCCGGAGGACTATCATTCAAAGGATCTGGCGGGAAAGGAGGCTGTTTTCAAATGCAAGGTGCATGAGATAAAAGAAGAGGAGCTTCCCGAAATTGATGATGATTTCGTAAAAGACATAAGCGAGTTTGATACTCTTGACCAGCTGAGAGCCGACACCAGGGAGAAGCTGGAGAAGGCGGCCGAGGCCAGGGCTGAGAGCAGTATGAAGAACAGTGTCATTGAAAAGGTTGTTGAGAGCAATGATATAGACGTTCCTGACGCCATGGTTGAATCGGAAATAGACAGCATGATGTCTGAATTCGATCAGCAGCTGAGGGGCCAGGGAATGGATCTGGCTTCATACTTTAAGTATCTGGGAAGGGAGCCTGAGGAGTTCAGAGACGAGCTGAGAGAGGAGGCTCTCAAAAAAGTCAAGACGAGAATGATCGTAAACGGAGTAGCCAAGCAGGAAAACTTTGAGGTCACTGATGAAGAGGTTTCCAAGGAAATAGAGGAAATGGCCAAACAGTACAGTCTTGAGGCTGATAAAATAAGAGAGATGCTGGGAACCCAGAACCTTGAAATGATAGCCTCGGATATAAAAATGAAAAAGGCCATAGACTTTATGTATGATAATGCCGTTAAAAAATAAGCGAAGTTAAAAGGAGGTCCGGATTATGGCGTTAGTACCTTATGTTATAGAGCAGACCAGCAGGGGAGAAAGGTCATATGATATCTATTCGAGGCTTTTAAAGGATAGAATAATCTTTTTGGGAGAAGCTATAGATGAGCATGTAGCCAGCCTTGTGGTGGCTCAGCTGTTGTTTCTTGAAGCTGAAGATCCGGATAAGGATATAAACATCTATATAAACAGTCCCGGCGGCTCCGTAACCGCCGGGATGGCCATATACGATACCATGCAGTACGTAAAGCCGGAGATTTCCACCATATGTGTGGGAATGGCAGCCAGCATGGGAGCGTTTCTCCTCTCGTCGGGACAGAAGGGAAAGAGATATGCCCTGCCAAACGCGGAGATAATGATACATCAGCCTCTGGGCGGCGTTCAGGGTCAGGCGGAGGATATAAAGATCCATGCCGAATGGATACTGAAGACGAGAGAAAAGCTCAACAGAATTTTAAGCGAAAACACAGGCCAGCCTTTGGAGGTCATAGCTCATGATACTGACAGAGACAACTTCATGTCAGCCGACGAGGCTGTAAGCTACGGTCTTATAGACAAGGTTATAAAAGACAGATAAACGGGGGTAAATAATATTTATGAGCAAATACGATGAAAACAACGAATTGAGATGCTCCTTCTGCGGAAAGCCGCAGAGCCAGGTTAAAAGGCTTATAAGCGGATCGGGAGTATATATATGCAACGAGTGCGTAGCGCTCTGCGAGGATATTCTGGCGTCTGAAGAAAGCCAGGGAATAAGAGACGGATATATAGATACCGGAAAGCCTGAAAGGCTTCCAAAGCCCAAGGAGATCTTCGATACTCTTTCAGAGTACGTTATAGGTCAGGAGGAGGCGAAGAAGGCTCTTTCGGTAGCCGTATACAATCACTATAAGAGAATAAACAGCGGCGCCGCTGACAGCGATGTGGAGCTGCAGAAGAGCAACATCGTCATGGTGGGCCCTACAGGATCGGGAAAGACTCTTCTGGCCCAGACTCTGGCAAAGATCCTCAACGTTCCTTTTGCCATAGCCGACGCCACAGCTCTGACGGAAGCCGGATATGTGGGAGAGGACGTTGAAAATATACTGCTGAAGCTTATACAGGCTGCGGATTACGATGTGGAAAAAGCCCAGAGGGGAATAATCTACGTAGATGAAATAGATAAGATAGCGAGAAAGTCGGAGAATCCTTCCATTACAAGGGACGTAAGCGGAGAGGGAGTGCAGCAGGCGCTTCTCAAGATTCTCGAAGGAACAGTGGCCAATGTGCCGCCCCAGGGAGGCAGAAAGCATCCTCATCAGGATTTTCTCCAGTTTGATACCACCAACGTGCTCTTCATATGCGGAGGAGCCTTTGACGGTCTGGAAAAGGTGATTCAGAGAAGAATAGGAGAAAAAACCATAGGCTTCAATTCAAAGCTGGAAAACAACAAGATCGAAAAGGCTGAAATACTGAAGCATTTGCAGCCGGAGGATCTTCTGAAATACGGACTCATACCGGAATTCATCGGCAGGCTTCCGGTTATGGTAACCCTTGAGGAGCTTTCAAAGGAGGCTCTCATAGAGATAATCACAAAGCCGAAAAACGCTATAATAAAGCAGTACAAAAAGCTCTTTGAAATGGATGGGGTGGAGCTGGAGATTACAGACGACGCCATCGAGGCCATCGCTCAGAAGGCTCTGGACAGAAAGACGGGAGCCAGAGGGCTGAGAGGCATAATGGAAAAGATAATGACAAACATTATGTATGAGGTTCCTTCAAGAAGCGATATTAACAAGTGTATCATAACAAAGGACACTGTAGAGGTGGAAAAGGATCCTGAGCTTGTACTGGCTGAACCCAAGCGCGTGAAACGAGAAGGAAAAACAGCGGAAACAGCGTAAACCATAGGGCGGCTTTTAAGTAAGTCGCCCTGTTTATATAAATTACAGAGGAGGGAAAAATAAATATGGATGACAATGTAAAACAGTCTGCGAATATAGATGAAAAAGCTGCAGAACAGAACGTCCTTGATGAAGATATCATGGAGCTGCCCATG
>DVMP01000017.1 GCA_018714925.1 Candidatus Allocopromorpha excrementigallinarum | reverse complement strand
CGCAAAGATTAATTCATTTTCAATTCGGCTGTAATCTATTTTTAATTCATTTAATTTATTTTTGAATCACTTCCCCCGGTGTTGACGAATTTTTTCCGCCCGATTCCCCGTCTTTCACGTATTTTCATTGTGGCACGCTTTTTGCTTTTTATTTTGGACGCAGAAGCTAAACACAATATTCCTTACTGAAAAACAAGGAAAGGATGCAGGGAAAGATGAAAAAATACAATACTGCAAAATCAAAGGAACTCTTTTTTGAAACAAAGAAATACCTTGTAGACGGTGTCAGCAGTTCATTCCACAAGGCGGACAACGAGGAATATCCCGTATGTATGACCCACGGCAAGGGTTCCCACCTTTACGGCGTAGACGGCAACGACTACATAGATTATGTGGCGGGATTCGGCCCCATGATACTGGGCTATGCTCCCGATGTAATAAACGAAGCCGTTACAAAGCAGCTCGCGAAGGGTTCTCAGTTTTCAGCCCCTACAGAGGATCTTTGCAGACTGGCGAAAAAGCTGACAGAAATAATCCCGTGCGCTGAGATGGTCAGCTTCCAGAGCTCCGGAACAGAAGCCAACATGCATGCATGGCGTGTAGCCAGAGCCTATACGGGAAAAATGAAGATAGTGAAGTTCGAGGGGCAGTACCACGGATGGGCCGATGAGCAGAAGGTTACCATCGGAGCCGAATCCATTGATGATCTGGGTCCGAGAGAAAAGGTAAACAAGCTCATGCCTACGGCAGGACAGAGAGTAAGCACTGCCGACGACCTTATTATCGCTCCCTGGAACGACGTGGATGTACTTGAAAAAATACTTAGGGAGCAGGGCGATGAAATCGCTGCTGTTCTTATGGAGCCTTATATGTGCGACGAGGGACCTATTCTGCCTAAGCCCGGATTTTTATCCACCGCAAAAGAGCTGTGCAGACAGCATAACGTCCTTCTTATTTTTGATGAAGTAATAACCGGGTTCAGGCTTTCCCTCGGCGGCGCGCAGCAGTATTTCGGAGTAACTCCGGACATGGCTGTTTTCGGAAAGGCCATTGCCGGCGGCATTTCTCTTTCAATGATCTGCGGAAGCAGGGAAATAATGTCAGCCGGACACCCTTCCGGAACCTTTAACGCCACACCTATTGCCGTAGCCGCGTCTCTCGCCACCATAGGCGAGCTGGAAAAGCCGGGCACCTACGAAAAAATGGACGCCATAGGAAAGAGACTTACAGACGGTATTCTGGATATAGGCAAAAAGCACGGCATAAAGGTATACGCCAACCATCATAACGCCATATGCCAGATGCAGATAGGCATGGACAGAGCCCCTCTTGACTTCAGAGACTGTCTGCAGAATGTAAACAGAGAGGCTTACGACAGGTTCTATCTTCTTGCCAGAGATTACGGCGTAAGGCTCACCTCAGGAAGGGGAAGAATATACATATCAACGGCTCATACAGAGGCTGATATAGACAGGACTCTGGAGGTATTCGACTATATCCTCCCTTTATCTGTAAAATAGTTCCCTTAAGATAATATATCTGTTAAACGGCGCCATGCCCTCGTCAGAGTCCATGGCGCCGTTTATTTCTTTCGGCGAGCTTCTCCCTTATTATTTTCTCCGCCTCCATGTAATTTTTATTGTTTATAAGCACAAGCTCTCTGCCGTGTTCTGAATTTACAAGACATTCCGACTGACATCCGTTTATGAGCAGTATAAGATCCCGGTCATTTCCCGCATCAGGGGAACAGATAAAAAAATCGCACAGCTCCGACAGGTTTTTCTTCAGTTCCTCAAAAAACTCCTCCCGGTCAAAATAGCAGTTGCATCCTCCGCAAAACATGACTCCAATGCTGTATTTTTTCATATATCCGCACCTCCCGGTGAAAACATTAACATATTAAGCGTTTATCCATTACATTTTAATATACCTGTGATATAATTGAAACACTGCATATTACTTGTATTATTTATTCTTTGAAAGGAGCGGCTTTTATAAAAACCGCAGGTAAAATATGATCTCAAAAAAATTTATAGCAGACCACCTGATAAGCTCCACAGCCACCAGGAGCGCCGCCGAGCGCAGCAGCCTGGCCACAGATATCTCCGAATTTCTCGACTCATATATCGAGGCCGCCAACATGGCCGTCCTGGCCCTGGATGCCGACCGTAAAATAGTGATGATTAACAGCCTTTCCTCATCTCTCTTTGAAATGTCGGAAAACAACCTGATAGACGAATACATCGAGGAGGTTCTGCCCAATTCTCCTCTTACCGGCGTTACCCTTCAGAACTATAAATCCATACCCAAGGAATTTCTTCTGTGCGGTAAAAGGCTTTATTCCGAGCGTACCCTCATAACCCATGACGACGCTCCCATAGCCCTTATCAGCTTTTTTCAGGACATAACCGACTCAGAGGAAACAAACCAGAGGCTCAACCAGTCGAGAAAGCAGGAAATATTTCTCAACGATATTATAGAGAACTCCTATGACGGAATATATATAACCGACCGCGAAGGCAAGACCATCATGGTAAACAAGGCTTACGAGCGTATTTCCGGAATCAGCAGAGACATGCTTGTGGGGGAATACATGAGCAACCTGGTGGCTGCCGGCATTCTGTCAACCAGTCTTACGGAGGAGGTAGTCTCCCAGAAAAAGACAGTAACAAGGACACAGCGCAACCTGAACGACAAGGAGGTCATAATAACGGGAAATCCGGTATTTGACCAAAAGGGACAGGTACGCCATGTAATAACCAACGTCAGAGATATTACTGAGCTGGTATCCCTTAACAACAGGCTGCTGGCCGAAAGCCACAGGGCAAATCTCTACCAGGAGCAGCTCTTTCACGAATCCTCCGATGAGAACATCGTCTACGGCAGCCGTGAATTTGAAAACGTCCTCAATATAGCCAGCAAGGTGTCTAAAATGGATTCCACAGTTCTCATACTGGGCGAAACAGGCACGGGAAAGGAAATAGTCGCCCAGTATATACACAAGCACAGCGCCAGAAGCGCCAAGCCCTATATAAAAATCAACTGCGGGGCCATACCTGAAAATCTTCTGGAATCCGAGCTGTTCGGATATGTTCCGGGGGCTTTTACAGGAGCCAGCGCCAAGGGAAAGCCCGGTCTCTTCGAGCTTGCCGACACAGGCACCCTTTTTCTCGATGAAATAGGCGAGCTTCCCCTGAGCCTTCAGTCCGCTCTTTTGCGTATCCTCCAGGACGGCGAGGTTACAAGAGTGGGCGGCTCCAAGAGCAAGAAGGTAGACGTGAGAATAATCGCCGCCACCAACAGGAACCTTGAATCCATGATTGCCGAAGGCACCTTCAGAAGCGATCTTTATTACAGGCTCAACGTGGTCTCCGTGGCCATCCCTCCTCTCAGAGAGCGAAAGGCTGATATTCCTTTTCTCGCCGACAAGACCCTTGCCGATCTCAACGGAAAATACGGAGTCAGCAAGGCCCTGTCGCCTGACTTTATCCAGACCTTAATGGAAATGGACTGGCCCGGGAACATAAGAGAGCTGAAAAACTTCATTGAGAAGCAGTTTGTACTTTCCGACGGCAATATAATAGGCATAGTTAACCTTCCTCAATCAGGCGGCGGAGGGTCCGATTCCCATGAGTATGAAGACTCGGACTCAATACCCACCTACGCCGAGGCCAAGGATAGGATGGAGCGGGAGCTCTTCAGGAGGGCCATGCTTAAGGGAAAGTCCACCTATAAGGCCGCCTCTATTCTCGGCATGAGTCAGCCCACCTTTTTCAGAAAGTACAAGGAGCTTTTCCCTGACGGTATAGAGGAACCCTCTTAGACAATAATGCCGGCTTCACAGAGCCGGCATTATCATTATTCTTTCAAAACATTTTCATTTCAAACGCTCAGCCGCGGAATTTTCCTCAGCCTCGCCTCAGACGCTTTCTTTATTTCCCCTTAAATTCAGCAGGTCTCTTTTCCACAAAGGCCTTCATCCCTTCTACCCTGTCTTCGGATACGAAGGTGCTTGTATAAGCCTCGGCCTCAAACTGAACTCCTGTCTTAAGGTCTGTATTAAGGCCGTTGTTTACGGCCACCTTAGCCATCTTTATGGCTATAGGAGCCTTTGACATTATAGTCTTTGCCAGCTTTTCAGCCTCCGCCATAAGCTCATCAGCCGGAATCACATACTCAACAAGCCCTATTCTGTAGGCCTCCTGAGCGTCGATCATCTCCGCGCTGTATATGAGCTTTTTGGCCATGCCCTTTCCCACAAGCCTTGGAAGCCTCTGTGTTCCGCCGTAGCCGGGGATTATTCCCAGGTTTACCTCAGGCTGACCGAACTTTGCCTTATCGGAAGCCATCCTTATGTCGCAGGCCATGGCAAGCTCGCAGCCTCCGCCCAGGGCAAAGCCGTTGACAGCGGCTATTACAGGCTTGTTAACAGCTTCTATAAGCTCCATAACCTTCTGTCCCTGTATGGTCATATCTCTTCCTTCAATGCCGTTAAGCTCGCTCATCTGGGCGATATCCGCCCCTGCTACAAAGGCTCTTCCCGAGCCTGTCACTATGACAGCCTTAACCCGGTCGTCATCGTCTATACGTCTGAAAACATCATCCAGCTCCGTAAGAACCTCCGTATTGAGAGCGTTAAGGGCCTTCGGCCTGTTAACGGTAACGTAGCCTATACCTTCCTTTACCTCAAATAATATGTTTCTGTAATCCATGACAAACCTTTCTACTTATTGTATTCGTAAATACCTTTACCTGTCTTTACGCCCAGGTGTCCCGCTCTTACCATTCTCCTCATAAGGGGAGCAGGTCTGTATTTAGGATCGCCGTACTCGGCGTAAAGAACCTCCATTACCGCCAGCATTACATCCCAGCCGATCATATCGCCCAGAGCCAAAGGTCCCATAGGATGGTTGAGACCGAACTGACAGCCCTTGTCTATATCCTCCGCTGTTCCCACGCCTTCCTCCAGCATGAATACAGCTTCATTGATGAAGGGGTCAACAAGTCTGTTTACTATGAACCCTCCCTTGTCTATAGACTTTACAGTTACCTTGCCGAGGATTTCTCCCAGTTCCTCAGCCCTGCGGAAGGTCTCCTCCGAGGTAACATGTCCCACTATAAGCTCCAGCAGCTTCATGGCAGGCACCGGGTTGAAGAAATGTGTTCCCACAACCTGCTCAGGCCTTTCTGTAGCCGCGGCTATTTCCGTAATTGGAATAGACGAGGTGTTGGAAGCCAGAACAGCCTCCGGCTTGCATATTTTATCAAGCCTGCTGAAGATATCCAGCTTTATACTGCTGTTTTCCGTGGCCGCCTCTATTACAAAGTCAGCGTCAGCGGCATCCTCAAGAGCCACGGTTATCTTCAGGTTAGCAAGAGCCTTGTCCTTGTCCTCTTCTGTCATCCTTCCTTTAGTCACTGATTTTTCAAGGCTTTTCTTTATTTTAGCATATCCTTTTTCCACAAGCTCCCGGCTTATATCGTTCATGGTAACCTTAAGACCGCATGTGGCCGCGGTCTGGGCTATACCTGAACCCATGGCGCCGGAGCCGACAACATATAATTTTTCAATACTCATTCTGTCTACCTCCAACCGGGTTAATTACTCACAAAGCTCGAACATCATAGCCATTGCCTGTCCGCCTCCTATACAGAGGGAAGCTGTTCCGTATTTAACCTTTCTTCTCTGCATCTCTCTTATGAGAGTCAGGCTTATTCTTGCGCCTGTGCATCCCACAGCGTGACCAAGAGCCACAGCTCCGCCGTTTACGTTTACGATTTCAGGATCCAGCTTAAGATCCTGCACACAGGCGGCTGCCTGAGCGGCGAAGGCTTCGTTGAGCTCATAGAGGCCTACGTCATACCTGCTTATTCCCGTCTTCTTTTCCAGCTTTTCTATAGCGCTTACAGGAGCGTATCCCATAATTGACGGACTGAGAGCAGTGGACACGGCTGTCACGTACTTTACGAGAGGCTTGTATCCAAGCTCTCTGGCTTTGTCAGCCGACATCATCAGCAGCACGCAGGAGCCGTCGTTTATAGGAGAAGCGTTGCCTGCCGTAACAGTGCCGCCTTCTTTAAATATAGGCTTCAGCTTGGCAAAGCCCTCTATGGACGCTCCTTTTCTGTAGGTCTCATCGTGATCAAAGACAACCTCCTTGCCCTTAACCTTTGTTGTAACAGGAACGATATCTTCGTCATACTTTCCTTCCGCCCAGGCCTTTTCAGCCTTGTTGTGGCTTTTTACGGCGAACTCATCCTGCATTTCTCTCGTAATGTGGCACATTTCAGCCACGTTTTCAGCAGTAACTCCCATGTGATAATTCATGAAAGGATCCACCAGACCGTCGTGAAGCATACTGTCCTCAACCTTTCCCGGTCCCATTCTGTATCCGAATCTGGCTTTAGGGAGAAGATAAGGTATGGCGCTCATGGTCTCGCAGCCTCCCGCTATTACAACCTCGTTATCTCCCACCATAATTGACTGAGCCGCCAGCTGCATGGCTTTCATGGCTGTAGCGCAGTTCTTGTTTGGAGTAAAGGCGGGAACAGTATCGGGAAGCCCCGCGTATATTCCGCACTGTCTGGCGGGATTGGCCTTTGTACCCGCCTGGAAGTGAGTTCCTATAATAAGCTCATCTATATCCTCGTGCTTTATACCTGTTCTCTCCACCAGGGCCTTTACACACTCAGCTCCGTGAACAGGCGCCGGTATCCTGCTGAGCGATCCTCCGAAGGAGCCTGTGGCCGTTCTCACACCTTCTACGATTACTACCTCTTTAGTTTCCATATCTGTCTTCCTTTCCTGTAATAATTACAGCTCAACGTGAGCCAGCTTAGCTGCCAGCTTTTCCTTCTGATCCATGTTTGATTCTCTGTATATCATTATTCTCATTGCCTGAGGCGAGCCTGCTCCGTGCATGGATTCTGCAAGGGCGGTACCCCCTGACATGTTCTCCAGAAGTCTTGCTATCTTTATTCTGTCTTCCGCGCTGTAAGCGTCGTTTCCTACGAAGAACTTTCTGATATATTTGCCTGTTTCCTCCGCTTTAAGATCCCACTCGTGAGGGAGCGTGGCGATGAAGCCTCCCGCGATGTCGTGAGCAAGCCTTGATATCTCATACATGTTTCTTGTGCAGTTGAGCTTTACCTCGTTGGCCAGCAGCGTGTTCACATAATAGCTTCCGGCTTCCTCCTTAACGCCTTCATATGAACATGCCAGCGAGCAGCAGTACATGGTCTCGGCCAGATGGGTCATCTCTATAAGCTTATCTTTAATGTGGCTTGCCTTATTGGTTCCGTTCATCTTGGCTATAAGGGATGTGGCTCCGATGAGAACATCTGAGTTTCCTACTTTGCAGCCGCCGTAGTTCTGTCTGTGGTAAGCGGCGAACCTCGTAACGTAATCCTGAGCGAACTCTATTTCTCCGCACATGAACACTCTGTCCCAAGGAACGAATACATTGTCGAGAACCGTAAGTGTCTCTCCGCCTACGATAGCGTACTCTGAGTTTCCTGTGTCCAGGTCTCCCTGAAGTCTTCTCTGATCATTGGTCTGTCTTCCGAAGATATGAATAACTCCTTCAGCGTCTACGGGAACCGCGCAGGCTATGGCATAGTCCTCATCTCCCGGAAGAAGATTTGTTGTAGGAAGTATAAGCATTTCATGAGAGTTGGCCATTCCTGTCATGTGGGCCTTGGCTCCCTTGATTACTATTCCGTCCTCTCTCTTTTCAACTACGTGAGTAAACAGATCGGGATCAGACTGGCCTGAAGGCTTCTTGCTTCTGTCCCCCTTAACGTCTGTCATGGATCCGGCTATCATGAGATCGTTTTCCTGAACGTATTCGAGCCACTTGAGGAACTTCTTGTGATAGTCTGTGCCGTATTTCTTGTCCATGTTGTATGTAGTGATGAATGTGGCGTTCATGGCGTCAAGACCTACGCACCTCTGGAAGCAGGTTCCCGTTTTCTGGGCAATCATTCTCATCATCTTCACTTTATTTACAAGATCCTCGGTGCTCTGATGCACGTGGGTAAATCTGTTTATCTTCTTGCCTGTAAGGTGGGATTTAGCTGTCATAAGGTTTTCGTACATAGGATCACATGCCAGCTCGTAGGTCATAGCCGCTGAATTTACGTGAGGCTTTGTCATGGGATGATCCACTACTGATTCGATCTTCTCTCCCATGTAGTAAATAGTAGGGTGCACCTTTTTAAGACTTTCTTTGTACTCTTTTCCGTTCATCATTTTTCTTTTCTCCTTTTTAATGAATCAAAATCTTACCTTATTATCTAGCAGCAGAGGAATCCTCCGTCCACGTATATAACCTGTCCCGTTACGTAATCAGAAGCCTCGGAGGCGAGGAAGACCGCCGCGCCCGCCAGATCGGAGGGAAGTCCGAATCTCTTCTGAGGAATTCTGGCGAAAAGCTCAGCCCTTCTCTTTTCATCCCTGAAAAGAGGCGCTGTCATTTCCGTCTCATAATATCCCGGTCCTATAGCGTTGACGTTTATTCCGTACTGAGCCCATTCGTTGGCCATTGCCTTTGTTATCTGCACTACGGCTCCCTTGGCCGCGCAGTAGGATATCATGTTGGGAAGTCCCAGCTGACTTGTCAGTGAAGCGATATTTATTATCTTTCCCTTTATTCCCTTTTCCACCATCTGCCTGGCTACCGCCTGACACATAAAGAACACATACTTAAGCTGAGTGTCCTGAACTGCGTCCCAGTCAGCCTCGGTAAACTCAAGGGCGGAAAACCTTCTGTTAACTCCCGCTCCGTTAAAGAGTATGTCAATCTGTCCGTACCTCTCACAGACCTTCTCCACAAGAGTATTGATGTTCTCTATGGAAGTTATATCCGCGGCGATGCCTGTAATGTTCTCATTGGATGTTTTATCACGAAGCTTTGCCGCCGCTTCATCCAACTGATCCTGATGTCTGCTTACAATGACTACATTGGCTCCGGCTCTGGCTACTCCCTCCGCCATTCCGAATCCCAGGCCCTTGCTTCCTCCAATAAGGACAGCGGTTTTACCTGTTAACGAAATTTCCATATTTCCCTCCTTGCCTGCTTCCCAAATCCTGCGGTATATGGGAAGGCTGTGTGTTATTTATATCTTAAAAATATACTGCCGCAAGCTGTACGGTTCTTTCCCCGAAAGACCCGTACAGCTTTTACAATGTGACGAACCTAAGTAGGAGACTTTTATATCTTTTCTATCCACATGTATAAATGCTTTGTAACTGGTATTAAAATGTCAACGTTTTTGTTTTCAAGGTTCCCCTCAAGGGTCATGTCACATCTATCTGCTTATGCAGCCTATTGT
>DVMP01000016.1 GCA_018714925.1 Candidatus Allocopromorpha excrementigallinarum | reverse complement strand
GCAATGAATTGTTGGTAACAATGATCGAATTCGCTATAGATAATATTGAAATTGCAGATGAATAGGATCTTTGATTTCTCTATTTTGTTTTCTTATAAAGCCTAAAGGTTTAACCTCTATTGTCCCTTACTCTGTGCTCCTGTATAATAATCTCATATTACAGATTATTGGAGAGAAAATCATGACTGAAAAATTACAGGAACATCTCAAGAGTATAAAGAATAAGCTTTTTCCCGCTTCCCTTCCCGAAGGGCAGTCGGGTACATGCCTTCCCTGTTTAAACATCTATCGCTTCCGCAGCGAAAAAATCCAGATGCCCCAAAGGACCAATCCATATGTCTACGTTGTGCTTTACGGAAGCATACGTCTTTACACTCCTTCCGGCATAATGGATTACATAGCCGGGCAGTATTCACTTTCCCAGATAGACACTTCTCTTTTCGGCCATGGACTGACTTACTCGGAGGAAGGCGATTTCCTGGCGCTGTCCCTTGACTTCACCTTAAACGATGTAATATCCGTGGTTCTCGATCTTGAAGGAGATCTGGCGGAGCGTATTGCTGATTCATCCATATCAGAGGATGACTCCAAGAGAGCGGACGAGGAAGTCATCGCCTCTGTCCGGCGCCTCGTCCTCCTCCTTGACGATCCCATCCGGCTTTCCTTCATGGCAAAGCACCTCCTTCGAGAGACTGTTTTTAACATCCTCTGCGGGTCCTGCGGCTGCCAGTTTCTTCAGAGCATGGTAAATATAAGCCAGGCCGGTGAAATCTATGAAATCAACAGCTGGATAAAGGAACACTTCCGTGACTCCTTTTCCGTGTAGGAGTTGGCTGAACGAAAAAACATGAGCGTATCTCTTTTTCATCAGAAATTCAAAAGCGCCGTGGGAATGGGCCCTCTGCAGTGCCAGAAACAGCTGCGTCTTACGGAAGCCAGAAGACTTATGCTCAACGAAAATAAAAATGTTACCGCCGCCTCTATGGAAGTAGGCTATGAAAGCCTTTCCCAGTTCATAAGAGATTACAGAAAAATGTTCGGCGCTCCTCCAAAGGAGGATATTTCACCTCTCAGAAGCCATCTGGAGAAATAGGCGATTTTTATTTAAAAAAGGCAAGAAAAGCAGGAGCCTCCCCTGCTACAATAGATGAAACAGGAGGTAAGTATTATGATATTGACAGATGAATTGTGCGACAGACTGTGCGAGGCTGCCCGCAGTAAGAGCAGAGAGCTGGGATTTGACATAAGCTTTGCCGTCTGCGATGAAAGCAGCCTTCCCAGAGTTTACAGACGCTACGGGGAGGCCCTTGTTCTGAGCATCACTCTCGTTCCCGGCAAGGCCTATACAGCGGCGGTTACTCAGTGCGACACAAAGGATGTGGCTGCCGCGGCTGCGGAGGGAGCGTCTCTCATGGCCATACAGACAAACGATCCGAGGATAACTCTTGTGGCCGGAGGCTGTCCTCTCTTTGTAAAGGGCAAAATCGCCGGAGGCATCGGTGTCGGAGGAGGAACAGAGGAGCAGGACTGCGCCGTGACGAAGCACGTCGTTTCGGTTTTCGAGGAGCTTACAAATTGAGCTTTTCAGACGATTTATGTACCTGCGAAAACCTCCGCTGTCCTCTGCACCCGTCAAATCACAGCAGAGGCTGCTCCCCCTGCGTCGCTAAAAACCTGAGACTGGGCGAGATACCCGCCTGCTTCTTTAATAAAATACCGGGCAGCGAAGCAAGAGACGTCGACACCTTTCACGATTTCGCCCGCCTCATAAGTGATGCGGACAGCAAAAAATCCTCTTCATAAAAGAAGGATCGGCCGAAGCTTCACGCCGGCTGATCCTTCCTTCTATTTATCTTCATTGTATTGTATCACATTTTTATACCTGTGTGAGAAGCGGCTTTTAAGGCGATGGATTCTGTGCTATACTGTATAAAATCTATTTTCCGGAAAAGAAAAAACAGGGAGGTAAACACATGAAAATTAAATTTCTTGGGACAGGAGATTCTTTCGGTCACGGAGGCAGACTCCAGGCGGCAATTCTGACAGATACGGAAAAACATCGCGTTCTTCTGGACTGCGGATCCACTGTCCTCCATTCAGCCTATGAGTTTAAGGTGGATCCTAATTCCATTGAGGCCATATTCATAAGCCATCTTCACGGAGACCATTTCTGCGGACTTCCTTACTTCATACTGGACGCCCAGCTCCACAGCAAAAGAAAGGAGCCGCTTCTTCTGGCCGGACCGCGGGGCTTCAGAAAAAGACTCACCGATGCCATGGAGCTTATGTTCCCCGGCTCTTCAAAGACAAAGCAGAAATTTGATATACAGGTGGAGGAATTTTCAGATGAACCCTTCATCTGGGAGGACATAACAGTGGAAACCGCCCAGATGGTCCACCCAAGCGGAGATCCTTCTCTCGCCCTCAGGCTTGCGGCGGACGGAAAGATTCTCGCCTATACGGGAGACACCCAGTGGAACGAAAACATCCCTGAAATATCACAGGGAGCCGACTGTCTCATATCAGAAGCCTACTTTTACAGCAAGGATATAAAATTCCATCTTAATTTCAAGACAATAGAAGAAAACAGGGCCTCCATAGGGGCTGAGAAGATCATCCTCACCCATATGGGCCCTGAAATGCTTGCCAATATCGGCAAAGTGCCGGAGGGCTTTATCTGCGCCTACGACGGTATGGAAATATCCCTGTAAAGACGCTCCTCCCGGGCGGATTTCCAGAGAGTAACGATAAACCCGTCTACATTGTTTCCCGAAACCTTGTATATTTCCTTTTCAGGCAGAGACACCGACTCTGCCTGATCCTCTTTTACATAAAATATCTCAAATCCCTGTCCGCCCATTTCCACATGTATATGATCTCTGTCAAAGGCAAACTGCCTTACATACTGAATATACTCCTCCAGGCACATGCCCTTTTTTTCCATAATCTCCGAGTGAGGATATCCCACATATCTGAAATGCCACGGTTCATGAGAAATTCCCGTAATTTTCTCCTTTTCCTCCTTATATCTCTGTATGTAGCCGTATTTTGCCGCTTCTTCCCTGAATCTCTGACATATGCCCTCATAGGGAAAATCGGGACATATGAAATCAATATTTTCCCGGCTCAGCCCCAGATCTATGGCCAGACCCGTCTGATGCTCGCTGTGGTTGGGAAGAGCCACGTATTTTCTCGTAAAGACCTCTCCCCTGTCAGCCTCCGAATCTTTATATATCTGTCTCTGCTCCCCCTCTGTTCTGTATCCGCTCACAGGCTCTATGGCTCCTTCACCGCCTATACTCTTCATAATGTAGAGAAGCACCGAGGCGGCTCTCCGCTCCATGGATACGCCCGAATCCTTCAGCGAAATCACCTTTCCCGCGGGATTGGCGGCCATAACGGGATACCGGGCGTTTACAAGAATCAGCTCTCCCTCATGTATACTTCTGCCCGCCAGCAGCTTATTTTCATTTTTCCTTTTCATTTTCCTCACCTGCTTCCACCATCAGCTCCAGCATCCTTTCAAAGCTTATGCCCTTTCCCTCAAGCATTCGGGGATAGCGGCTCAGCTCCGTAAGTCCCGGAATGGTATTGACCTCGTTAAAAAGTATCCTCCCCTCGGGAGTAAGAAACATGTCAACTCTGGCAAAGCCGGAGCAGTCCAGCGCCCTGTATATTTTCTCTGCTGTTTCGAGAATTCTCTTCTCCGTTTCACTGTCCACTCTTGCGGGCATATGTATGGTGGTATGCTTCTGAGTGTACTTTTCATTATAATCAAACAGAACATTGTCAAGCTCTATTTCATCGGCTCTTCCCATAATCAGCCTGTGATTTCCTATTATAGAGCAGCCCACTTCCGCTCCCTCCACGTTTTCCTCTATTATGGCCCGGCTGTCATGTTCAAAGGCTTTTTCCAGAGCCTTCTCCATCTCCTCTGGACCTTCTATCCTGCTTATCCCGAAGGATGAGCCCGCTCTCACCGGCTTCACGTAAAGAGGATATGCAAGCTTCTCCGCTGCCTTAACCGCCTTTTCAACAGGCTCTCCCTTTCTCGCGGTAATAAACCCGGGCGTCTCCACTCCCACAGATTCCACTATTCTGTCTGCCAGCTCCTTGTCCATACACAGAGCCGAGGAAAGAGTGCCGCAGCCTATAACAGGTATTCCCGCCAGCTCCGCCAGTCCCTGTACCGTTCCGTCTTCTCCCAGACTGCCGTGAAGCACCGGAAACACCATATCTATCCTCACCTTTGAAACCACGTCTCCGAAAAACTCCACCAGCCCGTGTACCTCTCTGTCAGGTGATATACACGCCGGCACGCATTTCTCTTCCTTCTCATGCCACGTATCGTTTTTTATGCTTTCATAATCTCCGCTGTACCGCATCCATCTGCCGTCTCTTGTTATGCCCACGGGAATGATCTCATACCTCTCTCTGTTCATGTTTGACATTACGGCAAAGGCCGACTTGAGGGACACCTCATATTCCGGCGAATGTCCTCCGAAGAGAACCGCTATGGTCTTCTTATTCATTTTTTCCTCCTTTGATCTTTGAAAGTATATTTTCAGGCAGCTTGTAGCCTATCTCGCATATGTTCTGATACATACGGGCTTCCTCCCAGCCGCCTTCCCCTTTTCTTTTTCTGCGATTTACCTCTGCTCTGCACATTATCCTTTCCTTTCTGCGAAAATATTCCACTGAAGGATTGTAAATCTCATATTCCCACTCCTCCGGCCTCTCCCCTCTCAGACACGCTGCCATGGTTTCTCCTCCGAAGGACAGAGTAATCTGATAGACGGAGTCAGTATTGTTTTTAACCTTAAGGTCAAACCACCCTTCGCTGACAGTTGCGTCAACTCCCTTTACCTCACTCTCCGAGGCGGGAGGAAAGGCTTCCACAGAATGGCCGTGCCTTTCCGTCACTGTGAGAGAGCTGTGGAGAAACAGCCAGTAAAGCACATTACTCATCTGACAGAGGCCTCCTCCGTAGCTTCCGCTTATTTTCCCGCCTGAAAGATTGAGGCCATCCCTGTAGGGAGTCTGCCTGTCCGCATTTTTAACGGCCAGACAAAAGGAAAATGTCTCTCCCGGCTTTATAATAAGCCTGTCCAGCTTTCCCGCCGCTACCTTCAGGTTGTGTGCCTTGTTGTACTGATACTTTATGTCGTAGCCGCTGTTTCTGTTTATCATAGGCGACACCGCTCTGAACACCTCAAAGGGCAGCCTTTCCTTAATCTGCTCCCTGGCGTAGATGTTTCCGTCAAACCTCATTTTCGTGTAGAAGAACAGCTTTCTCTGCCACTTTCTCAGAGGCAGTAGAAAGGGAAATCTTTCAGTAAGTCTCTTTCTGCTCATTTTTTCCTCCATAAAAAAATCTCCGATGATGATACGATCATACCATCGTCGGAGATGCTGTTCTCTCGTTTTATTTTAAACAATTCTCTGTTTTTTCTGTTTTAATTCTTACGATTTTCCTACGGCGCTTCCGTCCCCTTCTTTCCCTCCGCCGGTATGGTCAGAAGGAAGCTTGTCATTTCGTCTCTGCTGACAGCGGTTATGTCCCCTCCGTGAAGCTGAACGATCTCCCTGGCTATGGCAAGGCCGAGACCCGCTCCGCCTCCTCTGCTGCTTCTCGCCGCGTCCAGTCTGAAAAACTGCTCGAATATTCTTTCCAGACTTTCGGCAGGTATGGTGCTGCCGCTGTTGGTAAAGACCACAGTCACTTCATCCCGCTCTCTCTCCACCTCTATTTCTATAACCGTTCCTCTGAAGCTGTAATTTACCGCATTTCTCAGGAGGTTGTCAAAGACCCGCTGCATCTTGTCCGCATCCAGTCTGCACATGAGATCGGCGGGAGCCCTGAGCCTGCACTGAAGCTCCTTTTCCTCCAGCATGGGCTTAAACTCAAAGACCAGCTGCTCCAGCATTCTTGTAAGGTTGACTCTGCTCAGCTCCAGAGTGAGATGAGAAAGGTTAAACCTGGTTATCTCAAAAAATTCGTTTATGAGATCCTCCAGTCTTTCCGCCTTGTCCAGAGATATGGAAAGGTACTTTTCCCTCAGCTCCGGAGATATTTCCTTTTCATCTCTCAGAAGGGTAAGATACCCGATTACAGATGTAAGAGGCGTCTTGAGATCATGGGCGAGATACACCACCAGATCGTTTTTTCTCTGCTCGGCTTCCCTCGCGGCAAGAGCGTTTCTCTCCATAGTCCGCTTCATGGAGTTTATTTTGCTCTCCATGTCCCTGAGAGGGGCGGAAAGTCCCGATATTTCCTCTGTTCCCGGCTCGTAGGAGCTGCTTACCGCTTCAGTCAGCTCGTCAAGATAAGCAAAAGGCTTTTTCCAGAAATGAAATATTATTATTATTACTCCCGCCATTATGTAAAGAAGCAGAAGGATGTCCCTTCTGGCGTTTACGGCCAGAGCCAGACTGTAAAGAGGCTCCGTTCCCTGCCATGGCAGCGAAACGAATATAAAATCTGCCAGCTGATACAGTATTATTCCCGATATAGGCAAAGCCACCAGAGCGGCCGTCATCTGCAGGAAAAGCCTTACAGCCAGATTTCTGTTGTTGTCCGATAGTTTTTTCCACTTAACTTTCAATTTGATACCCTACTCCCCATACGGTTTTTATAAACTTGGGCTTTCTGGCAGGCTCTCTGAGCTTTTCCCTCAGCCTGCCTATATGAGCCATTACGGTATTATTGTTATCAAGGTACTTTTCTCCCCATACGGCTTCAAAGAGCTCCTCCGAGGAAACCACCCTGCCCTGATTTTCACACAGATACCACAGGATGGAAAACTCTATGGGAGTCAGCTGCACATCTCTTCCGTAGAGACTGCACCTGTGCTCCTCCCTGTTTATCACCAGACCTCTTATATCGTAGCTGCTCTTTTCGCGGCCCGCTTCCTCTCCGCTCCTGTTGTACCTTGTATATCTCCTGAGCTGCGTCTTTACACGGGCCACCACCTCCAGAGGATTAAAGGGCTTTGTTATGTAATCGTCGGCCCCCAGCGTAAGACCCGTTATCTTGTCCATATCCTCAACCTTGGCTGTCAGCATTATTACAGGGAAAAAATACTTTTCCCTTATCTTCTGGCATATTCTGAACCCGTCTATGCCCGGAAGCATTACATCCAGCAGAGCCAGATCTATATTTTCCGAATATATACATTCCATGGCGGCTGAGCCGTCATAAAACTTAAGCACCTGAAATCCTTCGTTTTCAAGATATACCTGAAGGAGATCAGCTATTTCCTTTTCATCGTCAACTACCAGTATCTTTTCCTTCATACAGTCTTTTCCCCTTCCTTAAAGCCCTGGAATTTCATGGTCACCCTGGTAAACTCTCCTTCCTCTGAGGCTATCTCAAGGTCTGTTCCCAGCTGTCCGCAAAGCTCCTTTACTATGTAAAGGCCCATTCCCGTGCTCTTTCCCAGCCTTCTTCCGTTGGTTCCCGAAAAGCCTCTGTCAGTAACACGCTCCACCTCGTGTGAAGGGATTCCTATGCCGTCGTCCTCTAAGGTTATAACGCCTTTCGCGGCCTTTATCTTCACATGACAGCCCGGACAGTATTTGGCGCAGTTTATGAGAAGCTGCTTCAGTATGAAAACAACGGATTTGGG
>DVMP01000015.1 GCA_018714925.1 Candidatus Allocopromorpha excrementigallinarum | reverse complement strand
CAAAACCCCGCTTTTCCCTCTCCCTGTCATTCAAGATTTAAAATTCAACTCCCATATCCCTTTGAATCAAACGGTTTGACAATCTCTTCCGGCGATGATAATATTTAAGTATTACAAATACCCGAAGTCTTACAATAAATATTTCCTGACAAAAAATTTGGTTTATTACATTCATTGTTAACGTATTTGTTAATTTGTATTTTGGAAAATTTATCAAAGGAGAAGAATTACATATGGAAAATCCAGCACTTACAAACAATACTCTCAGAGTCAAGGAGTCCAACTCCAACCTTATTCTCGACACTCTGAAGAAATTCAGAATCGCCACCCGAACGGAGCTGGCCAGAGACACGGGCCTCAGCATTGCCACCTGCGGCAACATCCTTAAGGAGCTTGTGGACACCGGAGAAATACTTGAGGGAGATCTGGAAAACTGCAGCGGAGGCAGGCCTGCCCGCCGTTACATATATAACGAGAACTATTCCCTGGTAATAGCCATGACCCTTCACGCCGACTCGGATCAGAAGACCCTTCACTACGCTGTTACCAATCTTTACGGGGAAATACTGGAGGAGCAGAAAAACTCCCATGAGCGGATCGACTTTGATGTTATCAACGGCCTGGTAGGGGAGCTTATGAAAACCCATACGAACATCAAGGCCATCGGCATAGGAATCCCGGGCTTCGTTGAAAAGGACGGTACAGTGGGAATAAACGACATAGAAGAGCTTAACGGCATCAAGCTTGCCGAGCTTCTCGAGTCTAATCACAATATAAAGGTGTCCATAGACAGAAGCCCGGCCATAAGCGCCTACGGATATTATAAAAAGCACCCTGAATGTCAGGGAAAGGCCCTGGCCACAATAATAGCTCCCGTGGAGCACCCTGTGGGAGCCGGCTTTATAATCAACGGCCGCATCTACAAGGGCAATTTTAACAACGAAGGAGAGGTTCACTACGTATACAGCAAGCTTTTCCAGATACCTCTATCCTCTGACACAGAAAACGCTGAGCTTGTAAGCGAGACTGTGTTTTCAGTGGCCGCTATAATTTCCACCATAAATCCTTCCATGATCGTTTTCATGGGCAAAAGATTCACAAAGGACATTTATCATGAGATCTGCGAAACATGCCGGGAAATGTTTCCCGATTCATTTATTCCGGAATTTGTGCTTCACGAAAACTACAGCGATGAATATCTCAACGGAACCATTCAGATGGCTATAGACTGTCTGAGACCCAAGGTAAAGCTGGTTTCCAATTAAAATAAGCTTATAAGACAAAAGAGGCGGACAGCTTTTTCCGCCTCTTTTATATACAGCTTATTTTTTGAATTCTACAGAAAACGCGGCGGCCCCACGGCAACTACGTTTATTACAGTTTCTATAAAGGTCTCGCTGGTTCCGTCATAGGATTTACAGTACTCGTCATGGATTTCGCTGAAAATCTCAGGATTGTCGCAGCCGCACTTTTCCGCTTCTCTTCTGGCATAGGCCTTCGCCTCCTCAAGGCAAACTCTTTTTCCCTCCTCAAGATCCGCGAATTCGCTTCTCTTCCACCTGGAGTAGCTGACGTATTTATTCGACATTTCATCGAATCTGATGAGAACCTCGATAACCTCTTCGATTTCTCCTATGGCCGCGCCTACGGCGTTGGCCACCTCGGAATGGCGGGGAATAACCAGCTTGCTGCCCGAGTCCTTCATTATTATGGGCATCCACGCCTCGGCAGGCGCTCCCAGAGCGACCACAGGTATACCCTTTTCCATTTTCCCGCTGTCTCTTAGTGCTCCTTTGACAGCCTCTCTGAAGGCCTCCACCAGACGGTTAAGAAGTGTCTTTTCATCCTCTCCCGCCCTGCGGGCAAGCTTCTTAAGGTACTCAGCCGCCGCCTCTGTGTCCCAGGCGTCGTATATCCCTGTCAGATGCGCCATGTCCGTAGGCGTAAAGCCTATATCGTTGGTTTCATCACTGAGACCGAATATATTTCTGTATTTACGCTCCAGGACTGTTAAATTTTCATGTTCGACACTTTGCCCAAGGCCTTTAAAGGCCGCGTAGGAAACGGGAATCACCTTCTCCGGTCCTACTGTTATTTCTCCCCGTGGAGAAACTCTTATTCTGCTGTCGCCTCCTACTCCGCAGGTATAAACGTCTATGGCTTTTACTCTCGTTTTCCAGCCTCCTACCCGGGCCCCCTCCATGGAGATTTCCACCTTGCCCTTTCTCAGGGCGGCAATATCCGATGTGGTGCCTCCCACATCTATTATGGTCCCATCCTTCAGACCGCTGAGAAACATGGCTCCCTTAATGCTGGCGGCGGGGCCTGACAGAATAGTCTCCACAGGCCTTTCCTCCGCGTATCTGCTGTCCATATAGGAACCATCCCCGCGAACCATCATTATGGGCGCCTTTACTCCTCTCTCCCTGAGGCAGACCTCCGTATCGTCTATGAGGGTCTTTATGAGAGGTATCAGGCGGGCGTTGAGAACTACTGTAACGGTCCGCTCATAATAACCCAGCTCGCATGTAAGCTCATGGGCGCACACTACGGGAACCTTAAGCTCCTCGCGGACTATACGCCTCACCGCGATTTCCTGCTCCGGATTTCGCACACAGGCATACCCAGATACGGCTGCCGCGTCTACCTTACCTTTAAGGGCTCTTACCTTCTCTCTCACCTCTTCTTCATTGAGATCCTTCTGAAGCCTCCCCCTTATATCAAGGCCGCCGCCGACGTTTACGGTCTCAGCTTCCGGAAGGGACTCCGCGTCAAAGGGCGTCTTTCCCGTAATAACGAGCCCTACTCTGCAGCCCTTTCCTTCCACTATTGAGTTGGTGGCGAGAGTTGTGGAGAGGCAGACAAGGCTGATATCTCTCATCCTTTCTTCGCTGAGCCGGCCTATACACTCTCTTATGCCGATACACAGATCCTCCTTTGTAGTGGGAGCCTTGGCCTTTTCAACTACACTTCTGCTGTCCTGATCGAGAAGAACCGCGTCGGTAAAGGTTCCTCCCGTATCCATTCCCAAAATCAGTCCCATGCCGCTACCTCTCTCTATTCCGTATCTCTTATCATGCAGATCTGCTCATAGAGATCCTCCGTAGCGGTGATCCCCAGCTCATTTATTTTGTCCGTAACGTCTGTAGGTACCGAATCTCCCGGCAGTATGGCGTTAAGCTTTCCTCCCATGAAAATATGGTATTTTCTGTTTCTCCTCTCCGCCAGCTCCAGTATCTGCCTGGCGTAATCAAGGCCCTGACCGTTATGAATGCTTATGCCGATATACTTTATGCCCTCCTCATCGGCAAGATCCAGGGCTGTAGGAGGATCCACATCTACTCCTCCGTTTATTACATCGGCTCCCATGGCTGAAAGCACCGCGTCCACTACAGCCAGGCCGTAGGTATGACCGTCTCCCGATACTACGGCTACCTTTTTCCCTTTAAGTGCGTTTTCCTCAACGCCTCTCTTCTTTACGTCCGCTACTATTTCCTCCCGGAGATCCACAGTCTGGCGTCCCAGCACAGTCGGATACTTGGGATTAAGTGTGCCGTTTTCATTCATCCTGTGATGGAAGGTCCTTTCAAATCTGTTAGGGTTCATCTTCTTCAGAGTCATAAATATCTCAAGAGGGTCTTTGATGTTTATTCCCGCTTCATCCAGCACGTTCATGGTGTTTTCAAAGAAAAGCCTTCCTTCTGTCTTAAGATAATCCACCAGCTCGTCCATGGACGACCAGTCTATCATGTCTTCCCAGTATTTCGCTCCCTCAAAGGCTCTCGCCCCTACAGAGCATATATCAAAGAGAGCCTGTGCCGTAGGCACCGCTATTCTCTCTGTAATGGCAATGGTGTTTAATGCCATGCCCATTTTGTATTTACGCTCCACAAGACAGTCAAACATTATCTCTTCACCGCTGGATCCGTAATTGGCGGTTATATCGTGTTCCCACTGAGTAACAGTAGATCCGTTCATATAGGATATGGCTCTCTGCTCCTCCGTGGAAAGAAGCTGATGTATGGCCACAGGTATCGCGGCCCTGCTCTTCTGCTCCTTAAGGAGCCCTCCGAGCCCCGTCTGATATCTTGTATTGCAGAGATCATGTATTATATAGTGCTCTAAAAGCGCGTAGCCTACATAGGTTACACAGTCCATGGCGTATCCCGGAAAGCCGTCGTCCATATATGAGTCTACGCTTATATGATCATCCCATTTAGAGGAAACTATTCCTATGGATTTTACAAAATCTATCATATGCTGTCTGTGATCTGTAAATCCCGGCTGCCCCCAGAAAAACTGGGACACCAGCCCTACTCTGGGAGAGCCTGCCTTTACGGCGTTTATGGTAGTCTCAAGAGCATTGGGGCTCGCCAGATGATGATCGGCAAATATAAGTTCTATGGGAGCTGTCTGCATATTCACCCAGTCCTCTGTCTCATTCATTACAAAGCTGGTAGGCTTGGCCGCCTTTTCCCTGTATTCCCTGGGGAGCGCCATCAGCTGACTGGCTATTATCTCTATGGTATCAAGATTTATACCTGTCCTCTGATTAAACTCATAAGCAGCCTTTATGGCCTCCTTCTGTTCCTCTAGAGTTGCCAGACCCATGAATATTTCCCATGTTATCTTTCCCTTGCGGATATTTTCCCGGACGTAGTCCTCATAGGTATCATATCCGTTTTTTTCAAGGAAAAGGCTTCTCTTCATTTTAATCTTTCGCCCTATTTCCCGGCCCTCTTCCAGTACCGATTCTCCGCTGGGCATTCCTGAAGGTTTTAACGCGCGTACGTAATTAACAGCTTCCCGATTCATTACTTCCACTCCTTTCAGTTGTGTAAATAGAAATGATATTGTTTATAATTTTTATTTACTTTTTATTTATAAAAAGTCTTTTCTTAACATAGAATACACCTGCGTTACAAATTTGTCAATTATTTTGTGGCTCTCTGATAGAATTGTTATCTTAAAAAAAATCCCCAAATAAAAAAGAACGTGGTGTCAGCCACATTCCTTTTTAAAGAGGATCTTCAAATTATGCTATAAGCGTTACCTGCTTAAAAGGTATACATTATCAGTTATAATTTATCTTTTTATAACTGATTTAAAAATATCATACTTCTTCTCACCTGTCAATGGGTATTATGATATTTTTTCCTGTCCCCTGCCGAAACCCTCCCGCCGAAGGGCTTATTTTCGGATATACACCTTTTCTATGCTTTCCGAATTGGTCAGATACACTATCGTCGCGTATCTCAGATCAAACTCCAGAATATCTCCCACCGAAGGAGGAGTTTCCATTTCCTCAACATCCAGTATGGTATGATCGCTGGAGGCTCCCAGAACCTTTATTCCCTTCTGTCTGGGAACCAGCTCTTCCGGAAAGGCGTAATCCACTTTTCCCAGAGCAAGAAGGGCTCTCTTTCTTATTCCTCTGTCCTCATATACAGGCTTGTTTCCGAAAGCGTCGAACATTATTTCACCTACAGGATATGTGGGCTTGTCCTTTACCTCTATGACCTCAGCCTGAAGAGAAAAAACGTCCCTGTGCATGAAGCTCATATCATACCCCCACAGTTCCTGCAGATCTCTGGCCAGAAGTATTCCCTCTCCTATTCTCAGAAGGTTGATCCTGTCCGGTATATTTCCTTCTATTACACGGGGCAGGGCGCTGGTAGCCCCTCCCGATATGAACTCGAGCCTTCTTCCCAGAGCTTTCTCTATTTTCTCAGCTGTTTCCACAAGCTCCGCCAGCTTTTCCTCTGTAGCTGCTATGGCTCCGTAGCAGCCCAGGTTTGTTCCTATTCCCGCCAGCTCCAGATTGCAAAGGTCACCTTCCACTGTGAGGGCGGCCTTCTCAAGCTCTCCTGTATCCCAGAAGCCTTCTCTGAGATCGCCCAGATCCGCCATGAGAATCACCTTGTGCCTTTTTCCCAGTTTTCCGGCGTATCTGTCAAGGCTCCTGAGTGTCTCCACTTCGCTGTTGAGACTCAGCTCCGCCACCTTCACCACTTCCTCCGCTTCGCTTATCATGGGAGTTCTTATCATCATAAGGGGCGTTTTTATGCCCGCCTCCTTCAGATGCTCCAGCTGTTCTATTCTGGAGGAGGCGATAAACCGGCAGCCGGCCTTTTCAAATTCTCCGGCGCATTCCGCGAGACCTGTGCAGCCTTTTACAACGCCTGCCAGCTCTATTCCCCTGTCAAGACACATTTCCCGCACCTTTTCCACATTATGCCGGAGCTTTTTCAGATCTATTATCAGCTTCGGATATCTTCCGCTGACAGTCATCATCAGTCCTCCTCTTCCTTTACCCCGCTTCCCAGTCTGCGTATTTTTCTGGTGGTGGTCTTCTCAAATTCCGTATTTCTTATTTTAAACCTTTTCACCCTCTTGTAAACGGGCATTATATCGTTTACCTTTTCTATCTCGTCCTTTATGAGAGCCTTTACCTCCTCGGAGTCGCGATTTCCCAGCTTCTCCTCCACCTCTTCAAAATCGGGATAAATCTCCGCCTTTACCAGGATACCTCCATCCCCTTTGTTTAAAGCGCCGTAGACTACCACCTCTTCTATAAACGGACTCTCAAGAAGGAGCTGCTCTATTTCCTCAGGGAATATATTCTTTCCGTTTTTCGTCACTATTACATTTTTTTTCCTTCCGCATATGTAGAGAAATCCTTCGCTGTCAAATTTTCCGTAGTCTCCTGTATACAGCCATCCGTCTTTAATGGCCTCAGCTGTAGCCTCAGGATCCTTGTAATATCCTATCATTACAGAGGGTCCCCTGCATATTATCTCGCCGATTCCGTCTTCATCAGGATCCAGGATTCTTATCTGCGTTCCCGGCATAGGCTTTCCCACAGAATCCGCTTTACTGTAATAATCTCTGTTTACGGCTATTATGGGAGCGTTCTCCGTCATGCCGTAGCCCTGTATCATTGGGATTCCCAGAGCTTCATAATCCCTTATGACATCGGGATTTATCGCCGCTCCTCCGCTTATAAAGAGGCTGATATTGTTGCCCAGACTCCTGTGGATTTTTGAGAATACCGTTCTCATTACTCCCTGTCTGTTGTAGAGCTTCAGCCTCCTGGAAACGTCCATGGCCTTTTTCATCTTTGAGGCAAAGCCCGACGCCTCCGCCTGCTTCCATACTTTTTTGTGCATGGCCTCAAATACCGCCGGAACGCCTACCATAACGCTGGCCTCCGATTCCTTGAGGTTCTGCTGTATGTATCTCAGGCCCTCGCATATTGCCACAAACACTCCCTGATACACTGCCGTAAAAACGTGGCATGTCAGCTCATAGGTGTGATGCATGGGCAGAACCGAAAGGCCGCCTCCCGGTCTTCTTATTTTTACGTATTTGGACATGTTTACTACATTGGCGGATATATTTTTATGGGAAAGCATAACTCCCTTGGAGCTTCCCGTTGTTCCCGAGGTAAAAAGCAGAGAACACATGGCTTCTCTGTCTATAATGGCGTCGGTAAATTCACGGTTTCCCTTCTCAACGGCAGCCCTTCCCCGCTCCAGAATATCACTCCACGAATAAATTCCTTCCGTACAGTGACCTTCTCCTATTTTTATTTTAATCCGGGGAGCGTTTTCATCTTCGAGTATCCCCGCGAGACGGTCTGCTGTTTTCTCAGAGAAAACCAGAGCTCCGGCCTCTGCCCTTTCTATGAGATTTCTTATTTCTGTTTCCGGAAGCTCCTTGTCCAGAGGAACTATTACTCCTGTTCCGTTAGTTACAGCAAGATATGTGACCACCCACTGATAGCTGTTCTCACCTATGAGAGCCACCTTTTCGCCTTTAAGCCCCATATTCAGAAGCTCTGTCCCAAGGCTGTCCACATCCTCCTCAAACTGTCTGTATGAGATTCCTCTGTAGGCGCCCGACGGCTTGTCCTTTACGAGAAAAGCGCTGTCGTCTCCGTAAAGCTCAGCGCTTGAATGCACAAGATCTCTAAGATCCTTTATATCCCTTGTGTTATAAAAAACGTTTCTGTATTTTCTGCTATTCAATCATCGGCCCTCCTTAAGATACTCGTCGAGTATCTCCGCGGCGTCTTCAACACAGCCGTCGCAGCTTCTCAGAACTTTTCCCGTATCCACTCCCTTTATCTCTCTGCATATAACCGATCCGTTTTTTTCTCTGAATCTGCCTGTAAGCTCCTTCATGGCCCTGTAGGATTTTTTCTTTGTTCCCGGACTGTCCAGGTCTCCATCCGATTCCTTCATTCCCACGACGGCGGCCATGGCCGAAACAGCTCCGCAGGTACCCATGGTTCCCATTCCGAAGCCGAAGGCTTCCATTATTTCAAAAACCTCCTTTTCATCCCGTCCTGTTCTGTCGCAAAAAGCGCAGGCCACAGCCTGAGCGCAGTTATACCCTTTTTTGTGGTTTTCCACCGCCTTCTTTGAAGCCTCTGTCATCTTAACTTCCCTTCCTTCCGTATTTTTCAGATAATATTCTTCCCACGTATACTCCCGACGCCGAAGCCTGAGACAGGGAATGGGTTACTCCCGATCCGTCTCCCAGAGCATAGAGTCCGGGGAGTTTTGTCTGAAGCGTTTCGTCGACTTCCACCTTTGAATTGTAAAATTTAACCTCAACTCCGTAGAGGAGAGTGTCTTCATTGGCCGTGCCGGGAGCTATCTTATCGAGAGCGTAGATCATTTCTATTATGTTATCAAGCTGTCTCTTTGGTATCACAAGACTGAGATCTCCCGGAGTCGCCTGAAGCGTAGGCCTTGTAAAGCACTTCTCCATCCTTCTTTTGCTGCTTCTTCTTCCCTTTACCAGATCTCCGAAGCGCTGAAGAAGAACTCCGCCTCCCAGCATATTGGAAAGTCTGGCTATGGACTCGCCGTATTCATTGCTGTCCTCAAAGGGCTCGGTAAACTTGTTGGAGACCAGCAGCGCAAAGTTGGTGTTTTCCGTTCTCAAAGCCGGATCAGCATAGCTGTGGCCGTTTACGGTAACTATGCCGTTGGTGTTTTCCGCCACCACCTCTCCGTAGGGATTCATACAGAAGGTTCTCACCATATCGTTGTACTTATCCGTCTTATATACTATTTTGCTTTCATAGACATCATCCGTTATGTGCTTGAACACTTCCGCCGGAAGCTCTACTCTTACGCCTATGTCGACTCTGTTCTTTTTCTGCTTTATACCCATTTTATCACATATATGTGATATCCATCTGGAGCCCGATCTTCCCGTAGCCAGAATAAGCTCTCTGCATCTGAAGACCTCATCCTTGTCTGTAATAATGAGAAACCTTCCGTCATCCTCAACTGCCACATCCTTTACTTCCGTAAAAAATCTCGTCTCTATAATATCCTTGCAGCAGTCGAACATCCTGCCCAGTATTTTTACGTTTCTGTCAGTTCCCAGATGCCTCACTTTGGCTTCAAGAAGGTGAAGATCGTTTCTAAGGGCAACGGTTTTAAGCTGTGAGCTGGCTGTGGAATACAGCTTGGCGTCGGCTCCTCCCATTCCGCACAGAACCTGATCCACATATTCCATAAGCTCCATGGCTTTATCTCTACCCACGTAATTGTGCAGATCACCGCCAAACTGAGTTGTTATGTTGTATTTTCCGTCGGAAAGGGTTCCCGCTCCGCCATAGCCGTTCATTATATGACACGGCTCGCATTTGAGACATGTCCCGGCTCCCAGCTTTATGGGGCACCGGCGTTTTTCAAGAGGAGCTCCTTTATCTACCATCAATATATCGGCGTCGGCGTTGAGCCTGGCCATTTCATAGGACATGAAAACGCCGCTGGCTCCGGCTCCCACTATAATTATATCGTAATCCTTCATCTTTCCCTCCGATAAAATCAAGCATACAATAATTCTATATTATCTTTATCAAAAATACCATAGTTAATTTACACCGCTTTTCTATGCTCTTATCATATTCTCCTAATGTTTTCAAATTAATTGAGAATTGTTTTTGAATTGTTAAAATTCTTCCAAGCCGGGCCTTTTTCTTTCACCGGTCACAGGGCCCAGAGCTGGCAGCCAGATTTATTATAGCTCCAGGGCTGCTCTTTTCCCGGCGATTCGGTGATTT
>DVMP01000166.1 GCA_018714925.1 Candidatus Allocopromorpha excrementigallinarum | reverse complement strand
AGTAGAAACCGTAAATCTTCAGGCAGCTCCGGTGGCCGGAAGCAGGAGAGGACAGACCGGCAGCCTTGGGATAAATCAGAATTGCTCTTACGAATATAAAATCTATGTTCATAAAAAAGATTTTGAAAAGGCTGCAGCCTTGATTCGATAAAACAGCGCCTCTGACAGCCGGGGCACGGAGGAGTGTTCCGCCGCGTTACAAAGCCCCTTGCGATTAACAAAAAATCTTACTGTGAAATAGGAGGAAAATAAAATTGCTGATTATTCGCAACGAAGAACCGAGAGACTACGAAATCGTAGAGACCATAACACGCGACGCCTTTTACAACCTGTACATGCCCGGCTGTACGGAGCATTATCTCGTCGGCAAAATGCGAAAGCACGAGGATTTTATTCCCCGGCTGGACTTTGTTCTGGAGCTTGACGGCAGGGTAATCGGATATATCATGTACACCAAATCCACTCTTACCGATATCCGGGGAAATGTAAAGGACATTTTAACCTTCGGTCCTCTCTGTATAGACAGGGAATATCAGCGTCAGGGCTTCGGAAAGCTGCTGATCAGCCATTCCCTGAAGGAGGCAGAGGCTATGGGCTATGATACGGTGGTAATCTTAGGAATGCCGTCCAACTACGTTTCCAGCGGCTTTGTAAGCTGCAGAAAACATAATATATGTGTGGAGGGAGATAAGTTCCCGGCAGCCATGCTGGTGAAGGAGCTTAAGCCGGGAGCCCTTGACGGCCGAAAATGGTATTACGCCGACAGCCCGGTAATGTCCGTTTCGCCGGAGGAGGCCCTTGCCTACGACAATACCCTTCCTCCCAAAGAGCGCAGGCATACCCACTCCCAGGAAGCCTTTTATATTATGAGCAGCGCCTTTCTTGAATAATACAGCCGAAAAGGGGCTTTATCAGCCCCTATCTGTCAAAGATTCCTCCCATTGCTCTCTTTCTGTAGGAAGGATCCTCCGCCAGCTTGCTCACAACCATGTCCATAACCTCCGGATCGTACATGGACTGAAGCATCAGTCTTCTGTCCTTTATAACGTCCTCCTGCCTTCTGCTTTTAGCTCCTGCCGCTCCCTCAGGCTTTTTCATGGCCTCTCTGTAAACCCCGGAAAGAAGCTCCTCCGAAAAATCCCCCTTTTCAAAGGCCTTCATAACAGCCGCGGCTGCCGCTGCCGCTGAGTCCGCGGCAGCTGAAAGACCGTCGTCCAGCACAGGCTCCGTTGACGCCGCCGCGTCTCCTATTAAAATATATCTTCTGCCGCAGTTTTTTATTCTCTGTCCCATGTCAGGCAGCTTTCCGCCGGCCCAGGGACTTGTCTGAACGGCGTTTTCGAAAAGAGCGCCTATTTGAGGATTTTTTTCCAGCCATCTGAAAAACCTCTCCTGAAGATCCGGGCTTCTGTAGCTGTCTCTGTCTCTGACTATCATTCCCACATTGCAGAAGCCTTCCTCCACGCCCTTTCTTCCTGAAGGAACTATCCAGAAATATCCCGGCTTGA
The DNA here is from genome assembly GCA_018714925.1 of Candidatus Allocopromorpha excrementigallinarum. GTDB lineage: Bacteria > Bacillota > Clostridia > Peptostreptococcales > Anaerovoracaceae > Lentihominibacter > Lentihominibacter excrementigallinarum. The sequence continues at coordinate 24,005 of DVMP01000166.1, read as the reverse complement.
CCATGGAGTCAAAGGAGAACACAGCGTACCCCTCATACCTGCCTTTTGCCAGAGCTCTGTCCAGGTTTATCCCTCTGAAATAAGCTCTCTGCCCTATGGAAAAGGCCTCTGAAGCCTCCCTCATTACTCCCAGCGCCTTTGCCGAAGGGGAATACGCTCCGTCAGCTCCTATGAACATCCGGCACCTTATTTCACACTCCTCTCCTCCTGACCTTATCCTTACGCCCCTTACCTCTCCCTTTGAAAAGGAAATATCTGTAAGGCGGCAGTCCTGCCTTACCTCGGCTCCCCAGCCGGCGGCAGTTTCCAGGAGAAGAGCGTCAAGCTCATATCTTGGCGTGGCGTAAAACTCATAGGGCACCACGGCCTCGTTTCCACTATGGCTTATAAGCTTTATATTTCTCACGCAGCAGGCCATTTCATCAAGCTTCTCAAATGCGCCCAGAGCGTTTATGTGGGAGACGGCTCCCTCGCACTGTATGTCGCCGCACGCCTTGTCCCTGGGAAAAATCTCCTTGTCAATAAGGAGCACGTCTATTCCCTCCTTTGCCAGATAGGAGGCGCATATGGCTCCCGCCGGGCCTGCTCCCGATATTATCACTTCTCGTTCCATACTGACCATATTAACTGTCCTCCTTAGAAAATTCTTCCTCCGCAGGTACCATATCAGCGGCTCCGGAAGGGCACAGAGCCGCGCAGAGGCCGCATCCAAGACACAGCTCTTTCCTCTCTCTGTGATAGCCGCAGCTCATACATCTTGAAGCCTCCCATACAGCCTGTCCCTCTGTAAAGACTCCTCTTCCTTCAAGGATCTCAGGCTCTCTTCCCTTCAGTATATTGTGATTTACCGATATGCTTTTTCTGTCGTTTGCCTTTACGGGAACAGCCTTTATGTTTCCCGAAAGATAATTGTCTATGGCCTCCGCTCCCGCCTTTCCCGAATCAGCGGCGCTCATGGCATAATCGCCTATAGCAAATACGCTTTTAATGGAGGTGGCCAGAGTTCTGTCTGTCATTACATACCCTTGCCCGTCTATATCAAGACCGGGATTTCTTACAGCCATAGCCTCAGTGTCAGGACGCTGTGTGCCGCCTATTACCAAGGTGTCGCATGGAATATTCATGCCTCTTCCTGTTTCCAGCACCTTGCAGTCAACGCTTTCCACTCTTCCCTTCTTTGAGTTTATTCTTATTATCTCAACTCCCGTAATTATATCTATTCCCTCGTCGAGAGCCTCGTTGACGGCGGAGGTTATTATCTGAAGACCCCCTCTGCTGCATGGGGCCAGCACCGTCACTCTTTTCCCTCTGCGAACCAGGGCCCTGGCCGCGTCAAAGACCATTTCATCGGCTCCCGACACGAGCACCTCCCCGCCTGCAGGACTCCACTCCTCCTCTGCCACGATTTTTCTCATAAGGGAAACTATATCCATCACGCCGAAGCTTGCCGCGTTTTTAAGGGCGGGCTTTTTCCCCGTCGTTTCTCCTATGGCCATGAGAACCGCGTCATAGCCTGCCTCTGCCAGCTCCTCAAAGGAAGGCTTTATTCCCACGGGAGCATTGTATACCACCTTCATTCCGGCCTTTTGAGCCTTTTCCAGAGACTCTTCCAGAAGCCCTTTATCGACTCTTCTCTCTGTGGAAAGGTGTGTGTAAACGCCTCCGAGACGTGAAGTCTTCTCAAATATAACAGGCTCGTAGCCCTTCTTCGTAAGGGCGGCGGCCGCGGCGATGCCTGCCATTCCCCCTCCTGCTACAGCCACTCTTTTCCCCTTGCCTTTTTCCCGGCTTTTGTCACCGAAGGAGGAAAAGGCCATATCGCCTTCTATTCCAACAGCCTTTAAAACATGGGATATATCCTCTGAAGGTGATATCTTCATATTCCTGCCGTTTTTAAAGGCCCTTTCCGGCTCCTGAGGAATTATATCCGGCACATTTGCCGGGTATATGGTTTCCTCATCGGGAGCGCTTAAAGGCGCCTTTCTTTTTCTTTCAAGAGACCTCCCCCTGAGAAAGGCGTCTGCCTGAAGGGCCGCTCTTTTTCCCGAGGCCATGGCCTCGGCCAGCGACCCTGTTTCTCCCGTAATATCGCCGCAGGCGAATACGTTTTTCTTATTGGTGCGTCCGCCCTCGTCTGTTTTTATTCTGCCGTCGGGGTATGTTTCAACCTTGGCTATGGTCTCCGCTCTGCTTTTTCTTCCCAGGGCAAAAATAACCGTATCGCAGAAAAGGTTAAACTCGCTGCCCTTAATTTCGTTAAGCCGTTTCCTTCCCATGTCGTCTTCCACATACATGGTTCTTATGAATTCCACCGCCTTTACGGCTCCGGCCTCTCTTATTATCTGTTTTGGTACGGCTCCCCTTACAGCCTCCCTCTTTTCTTCCTCCGGGGCGCCTTCAGGAGCCTCTTCCGGCCGCGGAGTAACCCACACATGAGAAATTCCCTTTCTCATGAGGCTTTCCGCCGTATCCTCCGCCAGAGGACCGTCGCCTATTATCAGGACCTTTTCCCCTGTTTTAACCTCTTCGTTTCTGTTTACTCCTCTGAGAAATGAGCAGGCGTCAAGGACCATTTCTCCCTCCGCGCCTCTCACATCCGGTATTATTCCCTCCGAAAGCCCCGCCGCTATGACGCAGGCTGAAAACTCCCCTTCGAGAAGCTCCTCCAGGGTAACGTCTCTTCCCGCTTCAATCCCGCATCTGAGCTCTATTCCCGGAGACAGGAGCCTGTCCACCTCCTCCTCCATTCTTTCTCTATCCAGTCTGAAGGATGAGATTCCCCAGCTCAGCGTGCCTCCCGGTCTGTCGTCCTTTTCGAGGATAACCGTCTCGTATCCCATCTCCGACAGCTTCCACGCCGCCGCCAGTCCCGCCGGACCTGAGCCTATAACGCAGATTTTCTCCTCAAATTTCCTTCTGTATCTGAGCTTTTCCGGCCTTCTGCCCTCTGTGAGATATCTTTCCAGCTCTCTTACATTTACCGGGCTGTCTATAAGCTCGCCTCTTTTGCACATTTCGGCGCAGGGCTCCGAGCAGATCTGCGCGCAGGTCCACGGAAGAGGATTGTTCTCATATATCATCCTCACGGCCTGAAGCTCATCTCCCTCTCTTATCATTGCCGCCACAGCCTGAGGGACCACTCCCAGAGGACAGCCGGCGGAGCAGGCCGTCTGCAGGGAATATCCCTTTGATTCGAGAAAATACTTTACGGGAGCGTCGGCTCCCCGTCCCTCCCCGCAGTCGGAAAACGCGCAGAACACTGTTTTCTGATATTCCTCGACAGCTCCGGCGGGACACATTTTCCCGCACAGTCCGCAGTTGACACATCGCCTTTTATCTATTGAAGCCTCTGTTTTTTTATCTGTGGTAAAATTAACCTTCATATGTTCCTCTATCCTTCCTGAAAAAGCTCCATTGCCGCAAGCTCCTCTTCAAGCTGTTCCCACATATACGAAGGGAGGATGCTTTTTACCATCTCCGCCGCGTCGGCGGGGGTCAGAGTATGTATCTGGTTTTCATCCGTCCATTTCCGGCACAGCCTTATAAAGCCGTAGTCTCTTATGCCTCCCCAGGTAAAATTTACGTCCCGGAGGGCCGTTATAAAGATCAGCTTTGCCGCCCCTTCCCATCTTATGGTTTCCTCCATGAAAAGCATCTCCGGAAATTCTCTGTACCTGTTGTCAAATTCCTCTTCCACCGAGGATATTCGTTTTTCTATTGTCTTCAGTCTTTTCTGTTCCTTACGGCTTTCGTAAAAGCCTGCTTCAGCCGCCATGGCGCTTCCTCCTTTCCCATCGGTTAAATTAAATTATACCATGAGTAAGGTCTTATTTCCACAGACCTTTGCTCTTAAGGGAAGCTATCTCTCTTACTGCCTCCACCGCCTTTTCTATGTCCTCTTGGGAGGTGTATATGCCCGGAGAAAACCTGACGGCTCCTCTGCTTTCCGTACCTATGGTTATGTGAGCCAGGCCGCTGCAGTGAAACCCTCCTCTGACCCCTATGGCAAATCTGTCGTTGAGAATACGGGAAGCCTCCTCGCAGTCAACGCCTCTTATATTTGCCGCCACCACCGCCGTGGTTTCCGCGGCTGAGGGGGGACCGTAAAGCTCAACTCCCTCTATTGACTCCAGACCTTCCCTCAGCTCCTCTGTAAGACTTCTTTCCTCCCTTTCTATTTCTCTGACTCCCTTTCTCATAATAAATCTCATGGCCGCTCCCAGGGCTATTATTCCGGGCCCGTTAAGGGTACCGGCCTCATATCCGTCGGGAAAATCCCCCGGCTGGGAAAGCTCCTTTGACCTGCTTCCCGTTCCTCCCGCCAGAAGGGGCTTCATGTCGATACCTTCTCCCACATAGAGAAACCCTGTCCCCTGAGGGCCCAGAAGCCCCTTGTGCCCCGGCGCGGCCATTATGTCTATATGGTCTCTTTTTACGTCAAGCTCCATATGTCCGGCTCCCTGAGCGGCGTCCACCATGAAAATTATTCCCCTTGAGGCCGCTATCCTTCCCGCCTCTCTTAAGGGCATCTTCGTTCCCGTCACGTTGGAGGCCGCCGTAAGGACTATCATCCTGGTGCTGCTTCTCACCGCCGCCGCCATATCAAGAAGAGGAAGTCTTCCCCTTCTGTCGCACCTTATTACAGTCACCTCAACACCATTTTCCCTCAGCCTCCGGAGAGGTCTCATAACGGAATTGTGTTCCATGGAGGAGGTAATTACGTGATCTCCCCTTTTAAGAATTCCCCCAAGGGCCATGTTCACAGCCTCAGTGCAGTTTTTGGTAAATATTATTCTCCCCGGGTCCTCTATGTTGAAAAGGGCTGCGGCTGCCAGTCTCGTCTTGAATATTTCCTGAGCTGTTCTGGCGGCCATAAAATGAGAAGACCTTCCGGGATTTGCGCAGTAATTTCCCGCCGCGTCCATAAAGGCCGCCAGCACCTCAGGCGGCTTGGGAAAAGACGTGGCGCTGTTGTCAAGATATATCATTTTTAATCCTCCCCAGAAAAAATACAGGTCTGTCGCGGGACCTGTATTATCATATGCTCTTTATTCTCTTTTGTTGAGGATCACATTCTCCATTTTCTGTCGGCAATTCTGGCAAGGAGAGATTTTCTGACGGCTATGGCCTCCTCGGGACACATTTCCTGACAGCAGTAGCACTTTATACATTTGCCGTAATCGTATTCGGCCCTGCCGTTCTCCACCTTTACAGCCTTTCCCTCCACGGGACAGACTCTGACACAGAGGCCGCAGCCGATACATTTTTCCTTTTTTACAACGGGTCTTTTCTCAAGGAAGGGGGCGAGAAATCTCACAGGCTTAAGAGCCCCTCTGTACTCGGCGCTCCTCTCAACGCTGAAGCTTCTGTCTCCGTAAAGGCGAGCCGCCTCGTCGGCGCTTATGGAGCCCTCTTCCGTTACCACCTCTATGTTTTCATATGTGCCCACTCCCTGCTCTTTTCCGCTGACATTGGTGGGAACAAGCTCCGGCCTTAAGTCCACCAGGCGGCAGAAAAGTCCGTCAAGAGCCACCGGATCCTTTGAGACCAGTATGAGCCCCATTTTCTTCGGTGTTCCCGACTGGGGGCCGTTTCCCTCCATGGCCAATATTCCGTCCATTATATGGAGCCTTGGCTTTAAAAGGCTGTTAAGGTCGGCTATCATCCTGCCGAAGCTCTCCGCCGTGGGATATTTGGCGTGAGAGGCTCCCTTGTTGATGCCGAAAACACAGCCGAATATGTTTTTCATGGCTCCCGTTATTCTCTCCAGCTGGTGGGTCTTCATCTTGCAGATGTTGATAATACCGTCGCAGTCTGTTATTTCATCGCAGAGTATAAAGCTTTTGGCTGTCCTTCCCTTGGGAAATTCCACCTGACTTCCCGAATCGAATTTTCCAAAGGGTATCTTAAGACTGTCAGCCGCTTCCTTTATACCGCATTCCTCGGCCACCCTTTCCGGCTTTACCACAGGCGTTCCCGGTGAGTCGCCGTAGGTCAGGTTTTCAAAGCCCTCCTCCTTCAGCAGCCTGCCTACGGCCCTGAAAACCGCCGGATGTGTGGTACATGCTCTTTCAGGCGCCGACCTTGAAAGAAGATTCGGCTTCATTACCAGCCTGCTTTCAGGAGAAAGACCTGTCAGCTCCTTAAGTCCGCCCAGAAGCTCAAAGGCCTTTCTCACGGCCTCCTCCACCTCCTCCCGGTCATAGGAGCCGCACCTTACAAGGGCTACCGCGGGCCTGTACTGCCCTTCTCTTTTCTCTTCACTGTTTTTCATTAGGCTTCCTCCCTCAGTGGGTTTCCACACCGCTGCCTCCTATGGGCACCGGATCTCCCAGATATGTAGGCTCCGGCCTGAATATCCACTTTATACAGTCCTTGTCCCTGGCGAGAATCTCCCTTATTTCCCGATATTCCTGACCCCTGTAGGTTTCCTGATCCGAAGCGGCTCCCAGGGCTTCTATTCCCATTTTACCGCAGCCGTACAAGGCTCTGTAAAGATGATATTTCTGAGTCACCACTACCATTCTGTCCACCTTAAAGATATATTTTGCCCTGTATACGGACTCATATGTGGAAAACCCGGCGTGATCCAGAAAAATATCCTCCTCCGGCACTCCCCCTGCGGCAGCGTATTCCTTCATGGCCTTGACCTCGTTGTAGTTTACCTGGCCGTTATCTCCCGTAAGGAGCAGCTTTGGAGCCACGCCGCGGTGATAAAGCTCCACAGCCAGATCCAGCCTGTCTTGAAGCATACGGCTTGGGGTTCCGTCAGCCTTTACCGAGGCCCCCAGCACCATAATACAGTCGGGCTCCACAGATAAGAGGCTTTCTATTTCCTCACTGGTTATACTGCTGTCATCCGGACTTACGCCGGCAACTATTTTATCCTCCGTGGATTTAATAACGAATATATTTATACATATGATCACTATGGCCGCCAAAAGGCACAGCTTGACCAATGTGAAAAAAATTCTTGCCAAAATTCCCCTGTCCTTCTTTTCTTTTCTCATAATCAGTTATTATATATTCTTTTTGTGTGGTTTTAAAGGATTTTCTCAAAGCTGCTTCCGATTGACACCCGGGGCTTCTGGTATTATATTATTATATAGTATAAAGAAAAGGAGAACGCCATGAAATATCAATTTACCTTTGAAAAGACAAAGAATCCCAAGGCGAAGCCTGATCCTGATACTTTGAGATTCGGAACGGTATTTACAGATCACATGTTCATAATGGACTATGAGGATGGAAAGGGCTGGCACGATGGCAGGATAGTGCCTTACGGTCCTATATCCCTTGATCCGGCGGCAGTGGTTTTCCACTATGCCCAGGAAATGTTCGAAGGGCTCAAGGCCTACAAATCAGAGGATGGAAGGGTCCTCCTTTTCAGACCTGATATGAACGCCAAAAGAACCAACAGAACCAATGACAGACTCTGCATCCCTCAGATAGATGAAGAGCTCTACGTGGAAGCCATAAAGGCTATTGTAAAGACAGACGCCGACTGGATCCCTCAGAAGGAGGGAACGGCTCTCTACATAAGGCCTTTCATCATCGCCGACGAGCCTTTCCTTGGAGTGAGACGCTCCACCCACTACAAGTTTATTATAATACTCAGTCCTGTAGGACCTTACTACGAGGGAGGTCTGACTCCTACGAAGATATACGTTGAGGATAAATACGTAAGGGCAACCAAGGGCGGCACCGGCGAGGCCAAATGCGGCGGCAACTACGCCGCCAGCCTCAAGGCTCAGGAGGAGGCCCATGAAAAGGGCTATGAGCAGATACTCTGGCTGGACGGAGTGGAGAGAAAATACGTTGAGGAGATAGGAACCTCCAACGCCTTTTTCATGATAGGCGATGAAATAATAACCGCTCCTCTGGACGGCACCATCCTCCCTGGTATAACGAGAGATTCCGTTATACAGATTCTCAGGAAGAAGGGAGTAAAGGTTGTGGAAAGAAAGCTGGCCATAGACGAGGTGGTTGAGGCCTATAAAAACGGTCAGTTTAAGGAAATGTTCGCCTCAGGAACAGCGGCCGTTATCTCCCCTGTGGGAGAGCTCTGCTACAAGGACGAGAAAATGATAATAAACGGCGGCGGCATAGGCCCTGTGGCTCAGGAGCTTTACGACACTATTTACGGTATACAGACAGGTAAAATAAAGGATGAAATGGGCTGGACAGTTGAGGTAAAGTAGCCTTTCCGGTTCTTTCGGTAAAAAGGGGCTGTGCGATAACGGTTGTTTCCCGTTAACGCACAGCCCCTTTTTTTACGTTATCCTTATGTTTTTTCAGGCTTCCTAAAGCTTCCTCAGCAGATCAACCACTTCTATTTTTTCTGAGGCTGTTTCCGAAGCGTTTTTAATTACTCTGGCAGGCATACCGGCGACTACTGTTCCCGGAGGCACATCGTCCACTACGACGGCTCCTGCGGCAACAACGGCTCCTCTGCCTACACGGCAGCCCTCAAGGACCACAGCGTTGGCTCCTATTACCACGTTATCCTCTATTATTACGGGAGTGGCGCTTGGAGGCTCGATAACTCCCGCAAGAACAGTCCCCGCTCCGATGTGACAGTTTTTTCCCACTGTGGCTCTGCCGCCCAGAACGGCTCCCATATCTATCATGGTTCCCTCGCCTATGACGGCTCCGATGTTTATAACGGCTCCCATCATTATAACGGCGTTGTCGCCGATTTCCACCTTATCTCTTATTATGGCGCCCGGCTCTATTCTGGCCTTTATATCTTTTGTGTCAAGCATTGGGATCGCCGAATTTCTGCAGCAGCTTTCCACATGACAGGCCTCTATTTTGTCCCGGTTTTCCCGGAGAACGTCTTTAATCTCCTCCCAGTCTCCAAAGACAATTTTGTCTCCCGCGCCGAATACCGTACAGTCTCCGAAATCAACAGCTTCCCTTTCCTTTACGTAAACCTTTACCGGCGTCTTTTTTTCGGCGTTTCCTATAAACTCTATTATTTCTCTGGCTTCCATTGTTTTCCTCTTATCTTTCATCTGTTATCTGCTATTGTCTGATTCCCGTTAATTTCACTTTTCCTTCCTCTGACCGAAAAGCACGTCTTCCATATTATAAAAGCCTGCCGGAGCTTTTGCAACAAACTCCGCCGCCTTAAGAGCCCCCGCGGCAAAGATTTTCTTGGAGGTGGCCGTATGCTTTATCTCTAAAATCTCATCCTCTCCCGCGTAAATGGCGGTGTGCTCTCCCGCTATATTTCCTCCTCTTATGGCGTGAATGCCTATTTCCTTTTCTCTCTTTCTGTCTCCGTGCCTTCCGAATACGTGATCGTACTCTCCTCTGCCGTCCATGGCCTCAAGCAGCATAAGGGCGGTGCCGCTTGGAGCATCCAGCTTTTTATTGTGATGCTTTTCTATTATTTCCATGTCAAAGAAATCCTCCAGTATGGGAGTTATCTCCGAAAGGACTCTTTTCATAACGTTTATTCCCAGAGAGTAATTGGCGGAAAACACCACAGGAACACTGCGGCTCAAAGCTCTTATTCTCTCCATCTGCTCCCGGCTGTAGCCTGTTGTGGCTATAACCGCGGGGCAGCCCTTCTTCTCGCAGAAGTCCGCCAGAAGCTCAAGATTTGCCGGGTTGCTGAAGTCCACTATAACGTCGGGCTCCGGCAGGTCCCCGAGCTCTTCTCCTCTTAAAGGCTCCACTGTACCTGCCAGGCTGAAGCCTTCCTTTTCATCAGTCATGTCAGCCAGAACCCTCCCCATGGCTCCGGCTCCCAAGATGCCTACGTTCATTTTTTCTCCTTCCTTTCCAAGCCTTACCGCTGATTACGGCTTAAGACCCCGCGGTAAGCGGGGCCTTTATATTCTGTGCTTTTTCTACAGAAGCCCCAGAGCTTCCATATCTTTTTTGAGAACGGCCCTGGTATCCTCCGCCATAGGGCAGAGAGGCATCCTGTAGCCTCCCACATCCATTCCCACCATATTCATGGCTTCCTTTATAGGAATAGGATTTGTCTCTATAAACAGAGAATTTATGAAATCAAGATACTTAAGCTGCATTTCTCTGGCCCTGTTCACATCTCCGTCGAGATAGGACATGGCCATTTCATGGGTTTCCCTCGGCAGTATATTGGCAAGAACCGATATAACCCCCGCGCCTCCCACTGAGAGTATAGGTATGTTTATTCCATCGTCACCTGAGTAGATGTTGAAGTTGTCGTTTACCAGCTTGGCGAACTGGGTTATCATGGCCATGTTGCCGCTGGCCTCTTTTATTCCCACTATGTTTTCGTGCTGGCTTATTTCCGCCAGAGCGTCGTAGCCTATGGCTACTCCCGTTCTTCCCGGCACGTTGTAAACATATATAGGAGTGTGTACCGCGTCGGCCACCTGAGTGAAATGGTATACCATTCCCGACTTGCTGGCCTTGTTGTAGTAAGGTGTTATTACCAGAAGAGCATCCGCTCCCATTTTCTCATACTTTATGCTCTGCTCCACGGCCATATTCGTATTATTTGATCCGCTTCCCACTATAACGGGAACTCTGCCGCGGGCCTGCTCTATGGCGATCCTCGCTATCTCATCCTCTTCAGAAAGGGTGAGTGTCGGTGTTTCCGCAGTTGTACCCAGCACCAGTATTCCGTCTGTCTGCTGATCCACATGCCAGTCTATAAGCTCTCTCAGTTTTTTGTAATTGACGCTCCCGTCCTCATTAAATGGTGTTATAAGCGCCACTATAGAACCTCGTATCATCTTATTTTATCTTTCCTTTCCGGTAAAATTTCCCCTCTGAAATCCTCTCTGACGGCCCTTCCATGTAAACGTCACCGTCGCCGCTTATTTCTATGGAAAGCTTCCCCAGGGGAAGCTCCACCACAGCGGCCTTCCCGCATTTCCCCAGGAGAGAGGCAGCCACCACAGAGGCGCACGCTCCCGTGCCGCAGGCCGGGGTGACTCCCACTCCCCTTTCATATGTTCTCACTCTGAGGGTCGTATCGTCTATTACCTTTACGAAATTTACGTTTGTTTTTTCTTTGAAAAGAGGATATGAGCATATCTCTCTTCCCGTTTTTTCCACATCAGCTTCATCCAGCTCATCGTCAGGGACCACAGTATGCACTGTTCCCATAAACATGCTTACGGCCTTTATCTCTCTCCCATCCTCAAGGGTTATCCTCACGTCTGTGAGCCTGTCGTCAGGGATATCCGCTTCTATGGCTTCTCCGGTAAAAACCGGTCTTCCCATGTTTATTCTTACCTTGAAGGGATCTCTTCCGGTAACCTCCACCTTCATTTCTCCCGCGAGAGTCTTTACCGAGTAGGCGTCCTCTTCTCTTATTCCCTTCTCCCTGCAGAAATGTGCGAAGCACCTTATTCCGTTGCCGCACATGGGGGCTCTGCTGCCGTCCATATTGAAGAACACCATCTCCAGCTCCGGCTCTTCCCTTACGACTATAAAGCCGTCGGCCCCGATGCCTGTGTTCATACTGCACATTTCCCGCGCCAGAGGGCCAAATTCTTCAACGGTTTTCACGGGAAGGTCCCTTTCCCGGGCTATGACAAAGCTGTTGCCGCATCCGTGATATTTTGAAAAATCTATAAGCTCTTCTCTCATGGCCGTCCTTTTACAGATTGAAGGCTCTGCAGAGAGCTATGGCGGCGTTAAGCTTCTGCCCCATTTCCACTGTAACTGATATGGATATCTCGGAGGTTGTAATGTGGTAGTACTTTATGTTGTTTTCAGCCAGAATTCTGAACACCTCGCTGGCCACTCCGGAATTTGCCGCCATTCCCACTCCCACAAGAGATATCATGGCAAGATTTCCCTCGCAGTCAATGGTTATTCCGTCGAAGATCTCATGTCTTCCGATTTCATTTGTAAGGGCCTCTCCCTGATCGGCTCCGCAGCTGAAGGATACGGTGCATGTGCCGTTTTCCGCCATCTGCTGGGATATCATATCAACGATTATGTTCTGCTCGCCGAGAATTCTGAACACCTCAGCCACAGCCTTTCCATCCGAGGCCAGGTTTCTCAGCGTAAATATAGATACTTCATCCTGTATGCCCATTCCCGTAACAGGCGTATCCTCCACCAGGAGGTTTTCGTTTATTATCATTTCCTTGCTCACGATATATGTTCCTTTACTCCTGTCATCTTCCAATGACTTCCCGAAAAATAACTTTACACTGTATTTCTTTGCCAGCTCCACGGCCTTTGTCTCAATTTTATCCGCTCCCAGGTTGGCCATTTCCATCATTTCCTCGTATGTAACGGCTTTTATGGGCTTTGCCTCCGGATAAACCTGCGGGTCAACTGTGTACATGCACATGTCCTCTGTATATATGTCGCAGTCCCAGCCCAGATATGCCGCTGTTCCCACAGCCGTAACATCGGAGCCTCCCTCTGTTGTCTGAAAGCCCGCTACTACGGCCACTCTGCCGCTTTCGACGATTTCCTCAACCCTGTCGGTGTTTATCTCGTTTATGCGGTCCTTAAATCTGTACCTGTTTGTAACCACACCGCTTTTAAAGCCCGTAACCGACTGAGCGGGTATACCCTCCTCCTGGAGAGCTATGGCCAAAAGAGCAGCTGTCTGCTGATCTCCCGCGGAAAGAAGAGCGTTCATTTCGCTTTCCGGTACGTCTCCTCCCATTTTCAGAGCCCTTTCCTCAAGTCCTTCCGCTGTCCTTTCCGACAGCCCCGTAACTACCACCAGGCCGTCTTCTTTTTTCTTTGTTTCGGCTATATGCCTTGCCACCGCCTTGATTCCCTCTATGGAATCAAGACTTGCGCCGCTGTATTTCTGTACAATATTAATGGCTCTCTCCTCCTATACTTCCAACCTATACTGATCTTCATAGGTCTCTCTTCTTATAATCAATCTTGCTTTACCGTCCTTTACAAAGACAACAGCAGGTCTTCCCAGTCTGTTGTAATTGCTCGCCATGGAATAACAGTAGGCTCCCGTTGAGCGGACCAGGATCAGATCTCCCGGCTCTGTTTCCGGAAGAGACGCCTCCTTTATAATCACGTCTCCCGATTCACAGTTTTTGCCTGCCAGACAGAAGGTTCTCAGGGGTCCTTCCTTTTTCCGTCCATCCTTTCCCACCGTAAAGGCCGAATACTCTGCCTCGTAAAGAGCGGGCCTTATGTTGTCGCTCATACCGCCGTCCACAAAGATGTAATCCTTTTCTCCGCTCCTCTTCATGTCTCCCGCGGTGTAAATGGTGCTGCCCGCTTCTCCCACAACGGCTCTTCCCGGCTCCGCGATAAGCTTGGAGATTTTGACTCCCCGCTTTTCCGTTTCCTCTTCTGCCCAGAGAACCAGGTTCCTGCACATTCCGCTCAGTGACGGAGGATCGTCTTCAGGAAGATATCTTATGCCGAAGCCTCCTCCCACGCTCAGCTCCATGCTGTCAAGACCAAGCTCCTTTTTCATGTCAGCCAGGAATCCCACCATGGCCTCCACGGCTTTCTTAAAGGATCCGCCGTCTGTTATCTGGGATCCTATGTGGCTGTGAAAGCCCGCGTGTTTGACGTATCTGCTGCGGGACAGCTTAGTTATGACATCCTCAATATGCTTTCTGTCCTTTATGTGAATCCCGAACTTGGAGTCGGGAGCAGCAGTCATAATGTATTCATGGGTATGTGCCGATATTCCGGGATTTATTCTCAGAAGAGCCTTTACCCGCTTCTCCGTTCTTTCCGCCGCCGCAACAAGTCTTTCACATTCCATGCTGTTGTCTATGACAAAGTACCCTGCTCCGGCGGAAAGAGCCTCTTCTATTTCTCTGTCGCTCTTGTTGTTTCCGTGGAAGTAAACCTCATCCATACAGACTCCCGCCTTTGAAACTCCGTAGAGCTCTCCGCCGCTGACCACGTCAAAGCCCGCGCCCTGCTCCGAAAGGATTCTGAAAAGCTCCGTACAGGAAAAAGCCTTTGAAGCGTATACCACTTTTGTTTTGAATCTGTCTGAGGAAAAGCTTCCTACAGCCTCCCGGATCTGTTTTCTTATTAAATTCTCATCGTAAACGTAAAGGGGAGTTCCGAACTCTTCAACCAGCTCCAGACAGCCGGCCCCTCCAATCTGAACACTATCCATTGCCAACGCCTTTCATGATTTCTGCCGTAAATATTTAAGATAGATGTCCGCGGGAGTTCCCTGGAAAGAAAAAGCCAGTAAGGCTTTCCTTACTGACTGTTATAACAAGCTTATAAATGATATCCTGTGGATTTCGTCATATAAGGATAGCTCAACTGCCGTGAATCAACCCGGCAGACAGTCATACGGCTCTTAACCGTATGCCCACCGAAGCTCCATGCCTGAAGCTTCAGTTCGGCGGAGATTGCCTCCGAGTAAGTCACAGCCCGCCGGCTACTTATCTCTTCTTCTGCTCCGCGCCTCTATCTTCTTCTATTTATTTCTGCGATTAATGACAGTATACTAAAGAGCCTGCTGTATTGCAAGTAAAATTTGTGAAAAAAAACATTTTTTCAGGCTGTTTCTTATTGTTTTTAGTGAATTACGAGAAAAATCCGCCTGTTATTATAAGGAGAAGGTTGTTGTTGTAGAGGGTTCCCGCGACAATGGAATTATCCAGACTGCTTACAATAACCGCGGAAAGGCCTGTCCACGTAAAATTTACTATGAGAACCAGCAGAGCCAGAAAGATAAACACCAGAACCAGTCCCTGTATTCCTCCCGCCACGGCTCCCAGAAGCCTGTCCGCTCCCGCCGCGGGGCCCGAGGTCTCCCTCTTTGACAGAGGCTTTATAAAAAACCTCAGCAGGAATCTTGTAAGAAATACGAGAATGCCAAAGGCCAGAATTGACATGAGAGTCGAGGTCAAGAGCCCCACAAACAGCTCCGACACACTTCCCGCCGAAGCGCTGATTCCTCCGCTTATTATGGAAGGAAGCCCCTCCACGGCGTTGTCCACCGCCTGCTCCGAGGCGGAGAGCTTGTCGTAAAGCCACCGGGACACCATGTCTCCCGGAAAGCCTTCCGTCATAAGGGAGGCAAGAGGCCCTGTGAAAAAAAAGGCCGCCACAAGAGAGCCTATCCAGCCGAGGGCTCTGGAAAAGGTATATATAAACCCTCTGGCAAGTCCCCTGGCCATGGGGATCACCAGTATGGCAAGAACTGTCAGGTCGAGAATCATAAAAGCCTCCCCTCATGAATAGCTGTATTCGTTCAGACATATATTACTAAAAAAATATGTAATTAACAAGGAGGCTGCCATGGATTTTTCAAAAGTTAAGAAAAGCCCTGTTCTTCTTAAGGAGGAGAACAGGAAGTTCGCCCTGGACAAAAACAGGGAAATCAGAGGATATCTGAAAATAGAAGCCGACGACAGCAGGGGCCTCGTGGTGGTCATGGCCGACAACGTAAAATTCTTCCCAAAGGGCGAGTATGTATACAAGCTTATATTTTCCGGGATAAAAAAGGAAAAGCGAAGATATCATATGGTAGGCAACGTTTCCCTTTCCGCCTACGGAGAGTGTGAGGGAAGCTTCCGCGTAAATCCCCTGGATCTGGATGGCCGCGGCATGGGCATATGGGATTTTTCATCGGCCATAATAGCGGCCATGTCCACCGTAAACCTTCACGAAGCCCTTCATCCCGTCCTCAAAGGCAGCTTTTCCGTTCCCAGGGAGAATTTCACTCTGAGAAAGCCTGCCCCCGCAGACTACAGTCCCTTCTACAACAGGGTGGTCCTTGAAAACTGCGAGATCATCGTCTCCTCCCTGAAGACCTTTCCCTTTACGGCTCCCTTTGAAAGAGACCTTACGGGAGCCTCCTGGAAAAGGATAAGCGATATTTCTCTGTTTCCCGTAATATCCCCGGGGTCCCGCGCCCTCCTTGAAAAGTACAGCCATTTTATATTCGGAGAAAGGGAGGACTGCTTTCTTCTGGGAGTTCCGGGAAGATTCCTTACGGAGGAGCATCCCGACGGCGGCAGATCGGGATTTCTCCTCTGGCAGCCTATACTCAAGAGCGAAAAGGAGCCCCGTAAAGAGGAGCTTTCCACAGAGGAAAGACGCCGCGTCACCTACGGCTACTGGGTGGCCGCCATAAACAGATATAATGGGCATATTGAGGAAATCCCCTTGATAGAAGGCTGAAAATATGATACTATTGTCTGGTGTATGAGAAAGTATATGCAGGCAGCTTTTGAGGAAGCGGAAAAGGCCTTCTGCGCCGGAGAAATTCCGGTAGGCGCGGTCATAGTAAAGGATGGAGAGATCATAAGCAGAGCCCATAACGAAACCGAGGCTCTGAGGGATCTCACGGCTCACGCCGAAATAACCGCCATAAGGCGCGCGGCCAGGGCGCTGGGCGGCTGGAGACTTCCCGGCTGTTCCATGTTCGTAACCCTGGAGCCGTGCAGCATGTGCGCGGGAGCCATTGTCCTTGCAAGAATAGAAAAGCTTTACATAGGAGCCCCGGATCCAAAATCCGGAGCCTGCGGATCGGTGTTCAACATACCACAGGAAAAAAAACTCAATCACTTTACCATAATAGAAACCGGACTTATGCAGGAAGAGTGCAGCTGCTTAATGAAGGATTTTTTTAAACAATTGAGAGAAAAGAAGTCGGAGGAAAAACGGTAATGAAAAAAACAGGCGTATTGGTTTGTCTTCTGATACTGGCAGTATCGCTGCTGGCTCCTGCCAGCTTTGCCGCCGATGAAGGCGGCGCGTCATCGGGAGGCGCCAATTTTACAATAGAATCATCCACTCCGGAAAACGGCGACACAGGCGTTTCCGTGGAAAACCTCAGCGTTAAGCTCTACTTCAGCACCGACATGAAGCCTCAGTCAAAGGCTGTGAGAAACGCTAACGAAAAGGCCTTTAAAATAACAGGTCCCAAGGGAAGGGAAATTCCTACGGACGTTTACTACAGCGACGATGAGGAAGGTCTCGTCATGGTGGTTTCCAATACCATCGACACGGACATAACCATCGACGGCGACACCGAATACACTCTCACCATAGACGAAAGCCTTCAGTCGGCCGACGGTCAGAGGATGGGAGAAACACAGAGGATTTCCTTCAGGACACTGGATCAGTCCACCTCCAACACCGTATACATGATAATGATGGTGGTAATGATCGTAGGAATGGTATTCTTTACCATGAGAAGCACCAAGAAGGCCGCTGAAAAGGAAAAGCAGGCAAAGGGCAAGCACGAAACCGTAAATCCTTACAAGGAGGCCAAGAGAACAGGAAAGTCCGTAGAGGAAATCGTAGCCAAAGACAGAGAGAAAAAGGCCAAGGAGGCCGAGGCCCTGGCCAGGAAAAAGGCCAGAGACGCGGAAATAGAAGCCGAGCTTTTCGGCAATGAGGATGAAGAGGAGGAAGAAGCTCAGCCAAGAGGCAAGAGAGTTTCCGGACCTCGCCCTATATCCGCCGCCGGCAGCAGCTACAAGGTAAAGGTAGTCAAAACAAAGAAGCCTCAGAACAAGGGCACCACCAATCCTAAGGGACAGACAGGCAAGCAGAGAAACAGCAAGAACAAGAATAAAAAGAAACGCAGATAAAGCCGGTTAAACAGGCGGGTTCCATCCGCCTGTTTTTCTTATATAGAAAGGGACACCATGAAGAAAACGGAAATAAAGGCTTTTGCCAAAATAAATCTCAGTCTCGACGTAAAGGCTCTCCTTGATAACGGATTTCATCAGGTTGAAATGATTATGCAGCAGATATCTCTCTGCGACAGGGTTCTTGTCAGATGGTATGAGGACCTGTCAAAAGCTCCTTCGCATGTGGAGGTGGAGCTGTCCACCAGTAAATTCTTTCTTCCCACAGACAGACGCAACCTGGCCTACAAGGCCGCCCTTCTCATGTATGAGGTCTCCGGAAAAAGACCGAAGGGAAAGGTGAGGATAGATATTAAAAAGAACATCCCCGTTGCGGCGGGCCTTGCGGGAGGCAGCAGCGACGGAGCCGCGGTTATACACGCTCTCAACCTTTTATGGGAGCTCCGTCTTCCCCTTGAGGAGCTCTGCTCCATAGGCGCCCGCCTTGGCTCTGATGTTCCCTTCTGCGTCATGGGCCAGGCCCGTGGAAATCCTTTCCTCAAAAAGGTGTTTCACGGCGATCCTCTGGCTTCCTCATGCGCTCTTGCCGCGGGAACGGGAACGGATATGACTCCCCTCCCGCCGCTGAAGGCTCCCCTGGTGCTGTCCAAGCCTCCCGTAAGCGTTTCAACTGCCGAGGTTTACAGGGGAATAGATCATGTGGAGATTCCCATACGGCCGGATAATGAAGAGCTTATTCACGGTCTCAGTAAAAATAATCTGAAAATTATAGAAAAAAATATGATAAATGTACTTGAAAACTTCACATTGAAGAGTTATCCTAATGTTATGTATACAAAGAACAAAATGCAAGACCTGTGCAGTCCTCACAGAGTCCTTATGAGCGGCAGCGGTCCCACTGTTTTCGGAATATGCGACACGGCGGCTGACGCGAAACGCGTACGTGACATTATGCGAGAGGTAAACAGGGAAAGCTTTTGGTCTGAAACAATTTTATAAGTTATCACTTTTGCGAGGTAAAAAGATGTTAAATTTCGATATTCAGAACCACAGACCTCTCAGGGAAATGGTCTATGAAGAGCTCAAGATGCAGATTCTCACAGGGGCTATAGTCCCCGGAACCCGCATGATGGAGGTGGAGCTCGCCGAGGAGATGGGGGTCAGCAGGACGCCTATCAGGGAGGCTATCAGAAAGCTGGAAAAGGAGGGGCTCGTTACTATAGAGCCGAGACGCGGAGCCTATGCCTCTCAGATATCCACGGAGGACATGGTTGAAATTCTCGAGGTCAGACAGAACATGGAGGGACTGGCCGCCTATTTCGCGGCTTCCCGAATGAAGCCGGAGCAGCTTGAGGAGCTTAAGGCTGTTTCAGCCAATTACAACAAGGCTGTGGCCGCGGGAGACATGCAGTCCATGATAGACAACGACACTAAATTCCATCACATAATCGTTGAATCCTGTAATAACAAAATCCTGGTGAGCATGATCGAGCAGCTTCAGGAGCTGGTGCTCAGGTTCAGGTACATATACTACGACAACTTCCGCAGGGCGGAAAACATGCCTGAAGAGCACAGAGCCATACTGGAGGCAATAGAAAACGGCCGGGCCGACGATGCCAGGCAGGCGGCTGACGTTCATATAGACCGCCTCAAGGAGCTTGTAATAAGAGAGGGAGTTCAGCAGATGCGGATAAAGCCGTAGACTGACGGGAAAAGCTGAAAGAGAGCGCCGTCCCATCACCTGACACGGTGATTGAACGGCGCCCTCTTTATATGCCTTTATATCTCTTTTTCAGCCGCAGCCTTAAAGCTTAAGCGTTTTCCTGCTTGTACTTCTGCAGAGCCTCAGTAAGCTTAGGGATTATAACCTTTACGTCGCCTACTATGCCCAGATCCGATACTTCAAAGATAGCCGCGGAATCGTTCTTGTTAATGGCGATTACGCACTCTGAATTTTCCATACCGGCGATGTGCTGGATAGCTCCGGATATACCGCAGGCCATGTACAGCTCAGGTCTTACAGTCTTACCTGTCTGACCAACCTGTCTGTCCTTCTCGATCCAGCCGGCGTCAACGTTGGCCCTTGAGGAGGAAATTTCTCCGCCAAGCAGGTCGGCAACCTTCTGCAGCTCGTTGTAGAAGTCAGGTGAACCGATACCTCTTCCGCCTGATACGAGTACCTTGGCTTCTGTGATATCAACCTTCTTCTTTGTATCCTTAACAACTTCCTTAATTGTTACGTTCATGTCTTCAGGAACGAATTCAACCTTGAACTCTTCAACTGATCCCTGCTTGCCCTTCTGCGGCTCGATCTTCTTCATTACTCCAGGTCTTACTGTAGCCATCTGAGGTCTGTGATCGGCGCATCTGATGGTAGCCATTACGTTACCGCCGAAGGCAGGTCTTGTCATCTTAAGAGTCTTGTCGTCCATGCCGAGTCTCTTGCCGATGGATTCCGTATCGGCTGTTGAGGTGGCCTTCAGGAACTCGAAGTACTTGTTCATGTCGATGTCCAGGTGAGTGCAGTCTGCAGTCAGACCTGTGTGGATTCTGGCTGCTACTCTAGGAGCCAGGTCTCTTCCGATGGCAGTTGCTCCGAACAGTACGATGTTAGGGTCGTAGTTCTTTATTACAGCTGTGAGAGCCTTGGCGTACGGCTCTGTTACATACTCGGCCAGCATAGGATCCTCAACTACGATTACTCCGTCAGCTCCGGCTTCTATCAGCTCCTGAGATTTATCCTTTACATTGTCTCCCATGAGGACAGCGTATACCTTTTCATTAAGGTCGGCAGCAAGCTCTGTGGCCTCGCCCAGTAACTCGAGAGTAACCTTGGCGACAACACCGTCTCTCTGCTCAACTACTACATATATATCTTTACTCATTTTCAAGAAACCTCCCCACTAAATAATGTGTCTTTCTTCCATCTTAGCTATGATTGCGGCTACCGCCTCATCAGGGCTTACATCCAGCTTGGTTCCGGCGCCCTTGGCCATCTTGCCGAATGAAGTTACAACCTTTGTCGGTGAACCGTTCAGTCCGATGTGATCAGGATTCAGGCCGTCCTTAAGATCGTCGAATCCCCATAAAGTGATTTCCTTGTCATAAGCGTCGATGATGCCGCCCGCGTGCATGTATCTTGGCTCAGCCAGTTCCTGTAACGCTGTGAGCAGGCAAGGGGTCTTTACTTCTATTATGTGATGTCTGTCTTCATACTGTCTCTTTACCGTAAGAACGTCGCCCTTTTCGTTTGGAGTTATCTCCTCAGCATAAGAGATCTGAGGGATTCCCAGGTTTTCAGCGATCTGAGGTCCTACCTGAGCGGTATCTCCGTCGATAGCCTGTCTTCCTGTGATTACAACGTCATAACCGATCTTCTTGAGAGCAGTTGAAATGATTATAGCCGTAGCGCAAGTATCGGATCCGCCGAACTCTCTCGCTGAAAGGAGATAAGCGTCGTCGCATCCCATAGCCAGAGCTTCTCTCAGGGCAACGTCAGCCTGCGGAGGTCCCATGCACACTACTGTTACAGTGCCGCCCACCTTTTCTCTCAGCTGAAGAGCCGCTTCAATTCCGGCCTTGTCATCGTGGTTGATGATGCTTGGAACACCATCTCTTATAAGTCTGTTAGTCTTAGGATCCAGTTTAACCTCATTTGTATCTGGAACCTGCTTTATGCATACTACTATTTTCATCGCTGTTCTTCTCCCTTCACACTACTTCTTTAACTTCATTGAGCCTGAGATTACCATCTTCATAACTTCTGATGTTCCTTCGTAGATCTCTGTGATCTTAGCGTCTCTGAGTGCTCTTTCAACAGGGTACTCTCTGCAGTATCCGTAACCGCCCATCAGCTGTACAGCTTCTCTGCACACCTGGTTGGCAACGTCGGAAGCGAATAACTTAGCCATGGCAGCGGCCGGGCCGTAGTTTTCTCCAGCGTCCTTTATGCAGGCCGCTCTCCATGTGAGAAGTCTTGCCGCGTCTATCTTTGTCTGCATATCAGCCAGCTTGAACTGAGTTGTCTGGAAAGCAGCGATAGGTCTTCCGAACTGCTTTCTTTCCTTTACGTATTCAACAGCTTCGTTGAGGGCGCCCTGAGCAAGTCCCACGGACTGAGCGGCGATACCGATTCTTCCGCCGTCGAGAGCCTTCATGGCGATCTTGAAGCCCTGGCCTTCCTTGCCGAGTCTGTTGCCGGCAGGAACTCTTACGTTCTCATAGGAAACCTCGCAGTTTGAAGCCGCTCTGATACCCATTCTCTTAATGTTCTCGCTTACGGTTACTCCAGGAGTTCTTTCGCCCTTCTCATCCTTGAGAGGCACTACAAAGGCTGAGATTCCCTTTGTTCCGAGAGTCTTGTCTGTAAGAGCGAATACTATGCACACATCGGCAAAGCCTGAGTTTGTGGTAAAGATCTTACCGCCGTTTATAATGTATTCGTCAGTGGCTTCATCGTATACAGCCTGAGTCTGCTGTCCGGCAGCGTCTGATCCCGCGTTCGGCTCTGTAAGTCCGAAGCAGCCGGTCTGGCTTCCGTCGATGAGAGGTCTCAGGAACTTCTGCTTCTGCTCCTCGGTACCGAAGGAGTCTATGCATGAGCAGCAGAGGGAAGTGTGTACTGAAATAGTGATGCCGCTGCTTCCGTCGATTTTTGAAATTTCCTCCATGCAGAGGGCATAGCTGAGATAGTCCCCGCCTACTCCGCCGTATTCCTTGGAGTAAGGGATACCCATCAGGCCGTATTTATGCATTTTTTTAAGAAGATCCAGATCGAAAACCTCAGTTTCGTCCATATCCTCCGCTATAGGCTTGATTTCGTTTTCCGCGAACTTTCGGTACAGCTCCTGCTGCAACAGGTGGGTTTTTGATAATTTAAAGTCCATTCTGTTTTCCTCCTTGATTTCTTTCTTGAAAGGCTTAAAAACAGACGGCAGGGGCTTCCCCGCCGCCTGGTCTTGTCATACATTAGTAATGATATTACATCCAGAGCTTTTTGTAAAGCTCTTCTATTTCCTCCGGCGTAGGCTCGTTTCTGCAGTTGCCCGGGCTTCCGCTGGCAATGGCGTCCTTGGTCATCTTAGGGATCTTTTCGAAGAATTCCTTCTTGTCGATTCCGTGCTCGGCAGGACTAGGAATATTGAGGGTTCTCAGCAGCGCGTATGTGGCCACCAGGAAGGCGTCGGCTCCTTCGTCGGTGGTCATTCCCTGACGGAATACGCCGATTTCCTTAGCCAGCTGGCAGAGACGGTTTGTCGCTCCCTTTCTGATATAAGGCAGGCAAACCTTGAGAAGCATGGCGTTGGAAAGACCGTGAGCCACATGGAAGAGAGCTCCTATAGGTCTGCTCATTCCGTGTACTATGGTTACGGAAGCGTTGCTGAAGGCGATTCCTCCCTCCAGAGCCGCTATGGCCATTTCTCTTCTCGCCTCTATGTTGGCGCCGTTGCTGTATACCTCGTACAGGTTGGCGAATATCTTCTTAACGGCTTCCTTGGCAAATATATCGCTCATGGCAAACGCCTTCTTTGAAGTATATGCCTCGATAGCGTGGCAGAGAGCGTCTACTCCTGTGGCGGCCGTTACCGAAGGCGGCGCCGTAAGAGTGAAAATAGGGTCTATAATCGCCAGCTTGGCCAGAAGCTTCAGGTCGTTGAGGTTCATCTTTACGCCTGAATCAGTATCCGTAATAATTGATACCTTTGTGGCCTCTGAGCCTGTGCCCGCGGTAGTAGGGATAGCTACGACAGGAGGCATGTCCTTTTCTATCTTTCTGCCCATGTAATCCTTTATGCTGCCGCCGTTGGCCACTACCGTTCCAATGGCCTTGGCAGTATCCATAGGGCTTCCTCCGCCCAGACCGATAAGAAATTCGCATTTTTCTTCCTTATAGATCTTGACTCCGTCGTCTACCATGCCGTGTGTAGGTTCCGAGTTTACCTTTGAGTATATAACGTAGGAAATGCCGTTCTTGTCGAGAACATCCGTCAGCTTTCCCACATTACCCAGCTGAACCATCATGTCATCGGTAACAATGAGCGCTCTGGAGCCGAAGTCCTTCATGTATTCTCCACCGGCAGCAAGAGCGTTTTCCCCCGTAACTATATACTGAGGAACAAAAAATACATTAGCCATAGTAAATCCCTCCAATTAAGAAAAGCGTTTGAAAATGTTTGAAATGTTTTGAATAGTTTTACAGATTGCCCCTTTCCCGGGCCGAAAAAATCCACGAAAAAATCAGCAATCTGATACTGCTAAGTCTAGCATAGCAGAGCCCATATTGGCAACCCTTTTTTGTTAGTTAATTAACAATTTTTTAGAGAAAATTTACATAAATTTTAAATAGGATTCCAGATGCCGGAAAAAGCCATCCCGCGGACCAAAAAAAGCCTCTTTTCCACCAAGAATACGGTATACAAAAGATGACTGAAATGCCTGAAAATTCAACGGTGTTCTGTGTCCTGTATACAAGATTCA
>DVMP01000165.1 GCA_018714925.1 Candidatus Allocopromorpha excrementigallinarum | reverse complement strand
AGGTAGGCAGAAACGACCCGTGCCCATGCGGAAGCGGCAAAAAATACAAACACTGCTGCGGGAGGACAGCTCCCCAGGATTGACGAGCGAAGCGAATGTCGCAGGGCTTCAGCCCGTGGCGACCAACGACGAAAAGACATATTCCCATGATTGACGAGGGAAGAAAACTATTTAAAAAGGATGTGATTGATGATGCAGCTGGAAGAGATAAAAGGCAGAATACCGTCTCTTTCTAAAATGCTCAAAGAGGCAGGTGAGTCCCTTTGACCCGGAGGGTCTTAAAGGTGAACTGGCGAAAATAGATGAAAAGATAAACGAAGAGGGCTTCTGGGATGATCAGGAAGAAGCCAGAAAGGTAATGAAGGAGAAGAAATCCATTGAGGATAAGCTTGATGAACTGCAGAAGCTCAATTCCCAGATGGATGATCTTCAGGTGCTCATAGAAATGGCTGAGGAGGACAGCGATCCGTCCCTGCTTAAAGAGGCGGAAGACACCTGCGAAAAGCTCTCGTCTTCCCTTGAGGAGCTGCGCCTGAGAACTCTTCTCAACGAAAAATACGATAAAAACAACGCTATAATATCAGTACACGCGGGATCCGGAGGAACCGACGCCCAGGACTGGGCGGAGATGCTTTTCAGAATGTACTCCAGGTGGTGTGAGAAAAAAGGCTATAAATCAAAAATTATTGATATGCAGGAGGACACGGAAGGAGGCATAAAGAGCGCCACCCTTCTTGTGGAGGGCGAAAACGCTTACGGATATCTGAAAAATGAAAAGGGCGTTCACAGACTTGTAAGAATATCGCCCTTCGACTCTTCAGGAAGGAGACACACCTCCTTCGCCTCTCTTGACGTTGTGCCGGAAATCGACGAGGATACCACGGTGGAAATAAATCCAGACGATATACGCATAGACACCTTCCGCTCCAGCGGAGCCGGGGGTCAGCATGTAAACAAGACGGATTCGGCCATAAGGATAACCCACATTCCAACCAATATAGTGGTTACATGTCAGAATGAAAGGTCTCAGCATCAGAACAAGGAGACCGCCATGAAGCTGCTCATGTCAAAGCTCATTGAGCTGAAGGAGCAGGAGCATAAGGAAAGCCTTGAGGAGCTTAAGGGAGACTACAGTCAGATAACATGGGGAAGCCAGATAAGATCCTATGTGTTCCATCCCTATACAATGGTAAAGGACCACAGAACAGGCGCTGAAGTGGGAAACGTCAACGCTGTTATGGATGGAGACATTGATTATTTCATAAACGAGAAGCTTAGGCAGAAGGAGTAGATTTATATGGATATGACAGCGAGGCTGGCGGAAGAGTTCGCCCTGAAGCCTTCCCAGGTAGAGCAGACGGTAAAGCTCATAGATGAAGGAAACACAATACCCTTTATCGCAAGATACAGAAAGGAGGCTACAGGAGGGCTCAGCGATGTTACCCTCAGGGAAATAGACGAGAGGCTGGCCTATATGCGCTCTCTTGAGGAACGAAAGGAAGAGGTCATAAGACTCATAGAGGAGCAGGGGAAGCTGACGGAGGCCCTGGAAGAGGAAATCAGGCAGGCTCAGGTTCTTCAGAGGGTTGAGGACCTCTATAAACCATATAAAAAGAAAAAAGCTACGAGAGCTTCAAAAGCGAGGGAAAGAGGCCTGGAGCCCCTGGCCCTTGTTTTTCTTGCTCAGGAAAAGGAGGAGGGAAGCCCTGAAGCCGAGGCCGGGGCTTTTATAGACCCGGAAAAGGAAGTGAATACAGCGGAGGAGGCGGTAAAGGGCGCCTGCGATATTATAGCTGAAATGATATCCGACAACGCCGACATTACAGCCGCCGTAAGAGATAAAACGGCCCAAAAGGGAATAGTGGCGGCTGAAGGAACAGATCCCGGCGAAAAGACAGTCTATGAAATGTACTATGATTACAGGGAGGAGGTTTCCAAAATCCCAAATCACAGGATTCTGGCCGTTAACAGAGGAGAGAAGGAGAAAAAGCTCAAGGTAAAAATCGAGACCGATACAGAGGCCATGGAGCGGCTCATAGAGAGCATGGTAATCACCAACGAAGCTTCTGTTTTCACAGGAGTTCTGAAGGACACCGTATCAGATGCCTACAGAAGGCTTATGGCTCCTTCCGCGGAGAGAGAAATAAGGAACCTGCTTACCGAAAGGGCGGAGGAAGAGGCTGTAAAGGTATTTGCGAAAAATACGGAAAAGCTTCTCATGGCTCCGCCTGTAAAGGGAGCGCGGATAATAAGCATAGATCCGGGCTACAGAACAGGCTGCAAGGTGGCTGTTATCAACGAGACCGGAAAGCTTCTGGCCTATACCACAGTGTATCCTACCAAGCCCAGAGAGGATGTGGAGGGAACGGAAAAAACCCTCGCGAAGCTGGCGGACAGGTTCCGTATAAACACCATAGTCATAGGCAACGGGACCGCCTCAAGGGAAACAGAGGAAGTGGTGGCTGATTTTATTGAAAAGCACGGCGGAGATATAAGCTATACCATAGTAAACGAGGCGGGCGCTTCCGTGTACTCGGCTTCAAAGCTGGCGGCTGAGGAATATCCTGATCTTGACGTAACCGTAAGGGGAGCCCTGTCTCTGGGACGACGGCTTCAGGACCCTCTGGCGGAGCTGGTGAAAATCCCTACAAAGAGCATAGGAGTGGGCCAGTATCAGCATGATATCAATCAGTCCCTTCTGGAAAAGACCCTTGACAATGTGGTAGAGGACTGTGTAAACAGAGTAGGCGTCGATATAAATACGGCTTCACCGTCGCTCCTTTCCCATGTGGCGGGAATAAACATGTCCACAGCCAGAAGTATAGTGGCCTACAGAGAGGAAAACGGACCCTTCAAAGAAAGAAAGGAACTTAAAAAGGTGCCCAAGCTGGGAGAGAAGACCTTCGCCCAGTGCGCCGGATTTATGCGGATAGGCGACGGGAAGGAGCCTCTGGACAGCACCGCCGTACATCCCGAATCCTATAAGGCCGCCGAAGCCATGCTCAAAAAGCTGGGCATAGAGAAAAACGAGATAAAAAGCGGCGGCGCGGCTGATATAGAAGAGAAAATATGGGAGATTTACGGTCAGGAGGAAAAACGGACCGGAAAACGCATAAAGGATTTGGCGGCTCTGGCGGAGATTTCCGGAGAAAAAGGCAAAGGGAAAAGAAACATGGCCGTGGCCGAGAAAAAGCTCAGCAGGGAGCTGGATATAGGAGTCCCTACCCTTAAAGATATAATAGAAGAAATAAAGAAGCCGGGCAGAGATCCCCGTGACGGGGCGCCTCCCGTTGTTTTCAGAAAGGACGTAAGGTCATTTGAGGACCTCCGCGTAGGCATGGAGCTGGAGGGAACGGTGAGAAACGTAGTGGATTTCGGGGCCTTTGTGGATATCGGAGTTAAAAACGACGGCCTGGTACATATCTCGGAAATAAGCGAGCGGTATATAAAGCATCCCTCGGAAGCTGTTTCCGTAGGAGACACCGTTAAGGTGAGAATTATAAGCCTCGATGAGGAGAGACAGAAGACGGGACTGACAATGAAGACGGGAAAGTCAAAAAAGGGCAGATAAAACAGGTCCGGAGAACTTTTGTATACAGTATTTATAAACATTCCACTTGTACTTCCGCCTTTAAATATGTTATTATTCTAGGAGTGATGCGACAGGCATCTCTATGTCATTTAAGAAAAAGGAGAGACTAAGAAATGGGAACTATAGTTGATACTCTGGTGAACTTCTGGGGTGATACCGGAATTGCGAACTTCACCTACCAAAACGGAATAATGATCTTAGTATCGTTCGTATTCTTGTATCTTGCTATCAGAAGAGGCTTCGAGCCTTTGCTCCTGGTGCCTATCGCTTTTGGAATGCTGCTTTCAAATCTGCCGGCAGCCTTGGACGAAAACGGTCTGGGAGGCATATTCACTGAACATTACAACATAACTAATTCGGACGAGCTCAATGATGTGGGACTTCTCACTATATTCTACGCACTCAAGCCTATACTTCCGTCCCTTATATTCCTGGGAGTAGGCGCCATGACAGACTTCGGACCGCTTATTGCCAATCCTAAGTCGCTTCTTATGGGAGCCGCTGCCCAGCTGGGTATATTTGCTGCGTTTCTGCTTGCCATACTTTTGGGCTTCAATGCCCAGGAAGCCGCTTCCATAGGTATTATAGGAGGAGCCGACGGACCTACGGCCATATATCTGACCAGTAAGCTGGCGGATCATCTGCTTGGTCCTATAGCCGTGGCGGCATACTCGTACATGGCTCTGGTGCCGATAATACAGCCGCCTATTAT
This sequence comes from Candidatus Allocopromorpha excrementigallinarum, assembly GCA_018714925.1. GTDB lineage: Bacteria > Bacillota > Clostridia > Peptostreptococcales > Anaerovoracaceae > Lentihominibacter > Lentihominibacter excrementigallinarum. The sequence continues at coordinate 773 of DVMP01000165.1, read as the reverse complement.
GAGGGCTCTCACCACGAAGCACGAGAGAGAGCTGAAGATGGAACAGCTTAGACCTGTATCTCAGAGGGAAAAAATACTCTTCCCTATAGCTGTTTCCGTAATGGTTATCTTCCTTCTTCCTTCGGCTGCGCCGCTTATCGGTATGCTCATGCTGGGCAACCTGTTTAAGGAGTGCGGAAGGGTTATGAGACTTTCTGATACAGCGTCAAACGCTATGATGAACATAGTTGTTATACTCCTCGGTCTGGCTGTTGGAGCTTCAGCTACAGGAAGCACCTTCATCACATGGGGAACCATAAAGATCGTTATACTGGGAGTTATCGCCTTTGCGGTAGGTACGGCAGGCGGAGTTCTTATTGCTAAGATAATGAACGCTTTCTCAAAGACTCCGATAAATCCGCTTATCGGATCAGCGGGAGTATCGGCGGTGCCTATGGCGGCGAGAGTATCTCAGATAGAAGGACAGAAGGCAAATCCTTCCAACTACCTTCTCATGCACGCTATGGGACCTAACGTAGCAGGTGTAATCGGCTCGGCCGTAGCGGCCTGCGTAATGCTGTCCATGTTCGGCGGATACTGATAAAGGACGGCAGTAAATAAGAAAAATCTCTAAAATCATTTTTATACACCGCGAAAGACTTGGCGTTCTCTTGACACCAAGCCTTTCTCTTTTTTGGGAAAGTTGGGAAAGTTTTGGTATACAGAACCCGGGGCTTTCCCCTTTTTCTTGACCAGTACAATTTCCGGGATTCGCAGCTTCTTTTTTGCAGTAT
>DVMP01000164.1 GCA_018714925.1 Candidatus Allocopromorpha excrementigallinarum | reverse complement strand
AAAAGGAAAAGTACGCGGATGAGGAAATAACCGTAAGAGGATGGATAAGGACCAACAGAGGCTCCAACAAATTCGGATTTATAGAGCTCAACGACGGCACGTTCTTTAAATCCGTACAGGTGGTATACGAGGCGGAATTCCTGGATAATTTCGAGGAAATATCCAAGGCTCCAATTTCAGCGGCTCTCAAGGTTACGGGAAAATTCGTCCTCACACCTGAGGCGAAGCAGCCCTTTGAGATAAAGGCAAGGGAGATTGTGACGGAAGCAGTATCGGAGGCCGACTATCCCCTTCAGAAAAAGAGACACTCCATGGAATTCCTGAGGGAAATAGCCCACCTGAGGCCGAGAAGCAATACCTTTTCAGCGGTTTTCAGGATTCGTTCCCTGGCGGCCTACGCCATACATTCCTTTTTTCAGGAGAGAGGCTTCGTATACGTTCATACGCCTATAATAACAGCCAGCGACTGCGAGGGCGCGGGGGAAATGTTTAAGGTTACAACCCTTAACATGGAAGAGCCGCCGAGAGGAGAGGATGGAAAAATAGATTACAGAGAGGATTTTTTCGGAAAGGAAGCGGGTCTCACCGTAAGCGGACAGCTTGAGGGAGAAGCCTTTGCTCTGGCCTTCAGAAACATATATACCTTCGGCCCGACCTTCAGGGCGGAAAACTCAAATACCGCCAGACACGCCTCCGAGTTCTGGATGATAGAGCCGGAGATGGCTTTCGCCGAGCTTAAGGACAATATGGACACGGCGGAGGCCATGATAAAATACATTATAAATTACGTTATGGAAAAGGCCCCCGAGGAGATGGAGTTTTTCAGCAGATTTATAGACAAGGGGCTTCTGGAGCGTCTCAAAAACATAGTGGAATCCGACTTTGCCAGGATAACCTATACGGAGGCTGTGGATATTCTCAAAAAATCTGGAGAGCAGTTCCAGTATCCTGTGGAATGGGGAATAGACCTTCAGACGGAGCATGAAAGGTATATAACTGAAAAGGTATATAAAAAGCCGGTTTTCGTAACGGATTACCCAAAGGATATAAAGGCCTTTTACATGCGTCTCAATGACGATGAAAAGACTGTGGCCGCCTGCGATCTTCTGGTTCCCGGCGTGGGAGAGATAATCGGGGGAAGCCAGAGAGAGGAACGCTACGAGGTGCTTAAAAACAGGATCCTTGAGACAGGCATGACTGAGGAGGATTACTGGTGGTATATGGATCTGAGAAAGTACGGAGGCGTAAAGCATTCCGGCTACGGACTGGGCTTTGAGAGAATAATAATGTATCTTACGGGAATGGGCAACATAAGAGACGTTATACCTTTCCCGAGAACGCCTAAGTCGGCGGACTTTTAATAAGGGCAGATATGAAAGAGCAGCGTTGCGGCGGCTGTACAGCAGCCGTAACGCCGCTCTTTTTTTGAATACTCTTTAGGGAATCTTTAAAAATATCTGATATATTTTTATTAAGCGGAAATATCAGCAGGGTATACATGTATATCAGAGGCGGGGAAAGGAGGAGCCCATGTCCCAAAAGGTGTTCAACAAGACAGAAGGAGATATAAATCTGACAGATGAAAGAAAACGGTGGCAGAAGAAGTTTCTCAGTGAAAAGTCAAAAAAGCTTCTTGAAGAGGATGAAAAGTATTTCATTCATCAGGCTCTTTCCACCCCGTGTCTTGATACTGTAGCGGCGGCGGAGGGTATATATATAACAGATGAGGACGGAAGAAAAATCATGGACTTCCACGGCAACAGCGTCCATCAGCTGGGATATGCCAATCCTTATCTCACTGAAGCCATGATACGGCAGCTCGGAGAGCTTTCCTTCTCTCCGAGGAGATACTCCAACAGAACGGCTACAGGGCTGGCTAAAAAGCTTTCAAAGCTCATGCCTTCAGAAAGCTGGCGGGTGCTTTTTACTCCAAGCGGCGCCGCCTCAAACAGCATAGCTCTTAAAATAGCCAGGAAGGCTACGGGACGATATAAGACCATATCTCTGTGGGACGCCTTTCACGGGGCCAACCTTGACACCATTTCCATAGGGGGAGAGGCTCATTTCAGAAGCGGCATAGGTCCGCTGCTTCCCGGCTGTGAGCATGTGATGCCCTACAATTCCTACAGATGTCCCTTTGGAAAATGCCGGGAGTGCGGTTTGAAATGTCTGGACTATATGGAGTACGTATGCAGGTGCGAGGGAGACATAGGGGCGGTTATAATGGAGCCTGTCAGATGCACCGATGTACAGATACCTCCCGTGGAATATTATGAAAGGCTGAGGGATATATGCGACAGGTACGGAATCCTTCTCATATTCGATGAGATCCCCACAGCCTTCGGAAGGACGGGAAAGATGTTTGCCTTTGAGAATTATTCCATAGAGCCTGACATACTGGTAGTGGGAAAGGGCCTGGGAGGAAGCCTCTACCCTATATCGGCGGTAATCGCCAGACCGGGGCTCAATGTGTGCCGGGATATATCCCTGGGCCATTATACCCATGAAAAAAGTCCTCTGGGATGCGCCGTGGGACTTGCCGTCATAGAGTACATAGAAAAGAATAATATACTTTCCCATGTGTCGGAGCTTTCACGTATTATGAAAAGCCGCGGCGACAAAATGAAGAAAAGGTTTGAAGCCGTGGGAGATGTGAGAGTAATCGGCGCTCTCATGGGAATAGAGCTGGTTTATGACAGAAAAACAGGAGAAAAGGCTGTGGATGAAGCGGAGAAAATCCTCTACTGCTGCCTTGAGCAGGGACTCAGCTTCAAGGTGTCTCAGGGCAATGTGCTGACTCTGGCGCCTCCTCTTATAATCTCGAAGGAGGAGCTGGAGAAGGCCATGGATATAGTGGAAGGAGCCATAGAAAAATATCTGTGACTTTTCAGAAATATTGGAATTTAAATTTATTGCTATGAAGTCCCCTCGATGGTATAATAGTACCATCGTTATAAAATTTTTTAGGGAGGTCTCAATAGATGAAGGGCTATAAGAGCGAAAATATAAGAAACGTTGCACTGGTGGGACACGGCGGATGCGGCAAAACCACTTTCTTAGAAGCCTGCCTGCTTGCTACGGGAGTTATAAGCAGACTGGGAAAGGTGGAGGACGGAAATACCGTTTCCGATTACGATAAAATGGAGATCGAAAAAGGGTATTCCATCAGCGCGTCACTGGTGCCGGTGGAGTACAAAAATGTAAAGATAAACTTTGTAGACACTCCGGGATTTTTCGATTTTGTGGGCGAGGTAAACTCGGCTCTCAGAGCGGTGGAGGCCGCTGCCATAGTTGTGGACGCCTCGTCGGGCGTACAGGTGGGAACGGAAAAGGCCTGGGCTTCATGCAAGCAGTTTAAAGTGCCTAAATTCTTTCTCATAAACAAAACCGATAAGGAAAACGTAAACGTAGAGGAGACCATAGGGGAGCTTAAGGAAAAATTCGGAACATCGGTAGTTACCCTTGACGACAGAGACGCTCTTACGGAAGCGATAGCTGAGACCGATGAGGAGCTTATGGAAAAATTCTTCTCGGGAGAGGATTTCACTGATGAAGAGTTTAACAGGGGACTTTCCAAGGGCATAGGAGCCGGAGACATAGTTCCGGTAATGGCCTGCTCCGCCATGACAGGCGAGGGCATAAAGGAGGCTCTGGAGAATTTCATAAACCTTGTGCCTAAGGCGACGGATCACGAGGATTATGACGCCGAAAACGACAAGGACGAAGCCATAAAGGTAAAGGTTGATCCTGCGGGAAAACCTGCGGCCTTTGTATTCAAGACCATAGCCGACCCGTTCCTCGGCAAGATATCCCTTGCGAAGGTGATTTCCGGGACACTCAAGGCGGGTCAGGAGATATACAACGCCAGAGCGGAAAAGTCCGAGAAGCTGGGGTCCATGTTCTTTATGAGGGGAAAATCCCAGGAGGACGCTCCGGAGGCCGCGGCGGGAGATATTGTAGCCATAGCCAAGCTTCAGTTTACAAAGACGGGAGACACTCTCTGCGAAAAAGCCAGTATAATAAAGTTCCCTCCTGTGGAATTCCCGGCGCCGTCACTGTTTATAGCAGTGGAGCCGGCCAATAAGGGCGATGACGAAAAGGTGGGAACGGGCCTTAACAAGCTCATGGAGGAGGACCCTTCCTTCAGGCTGGAAAGGAACATAGAAACTCATCAGACTCTCCTGGGAGGACAGGGCGAGATACAGCTGAATATTATAACCTCAAAGCTCAAGGATAAATTCGGAGTGGACGTTGTGACCGTGCCTCAGAAGATAGCCTACAGAGAAACAATAAAGGGAACCTCCGATGTTCAGGGCAAGCACAAGAAACAGTCGGGAGGCGCGGGACAGTACGGAGACGTACACATAAGATTCTCCCCTTCTCAGGAGGAATTTGAATTCTCAGAAGAGCTCTTCGGCGGCGCGATACCTAAGAACTACGTTCCCGCTGTGGAAAAGGGCCTTAAGGAATCCATGGAAAAGGGCCCTCTGGCAGGCTGCAAGGTAGTGAACATAAAGGCGGTGCTCTACGACGGCTCATACCATGACGTAGACTCCAATGAAATGGCCTTTAAAATTGCCGCGTCCCTGGCCTTTAAGAAGGGTATAGCAGAGGCGAAGCCTTGCCTTCTGGAGCCTGTAATGAAGCTGGAAATAAACGTTCCCGACGATTACATGGGAGACGTTATGGGCGATATGAACAAGAGAAGGGGCAAGATTCTCGGTATGGAGCCTCAGGCGGGAGGCGGACAGAAGCTTATAGCGGAAGCCCCTCAGGCGGAGCTCTTTGACTACGCTGTTGTTCTCAGATCCATGACCCAGGCAAGAGGAAGCTTTAAAATGGAATTTGAGAGATATGAAGAGGTTCCTGCTCAGATAGCTCAGAAGATCATAGCGGAGCATCAGGCGGAGCAGGAAAATAAATAAAGAAGAACCGGCGGGCGGTATGCTGCCTCAGGCGGAAATCAAGGGCTTCCTTTTACAGTATAAAGGAAGCCTTTTTATTGACATTTCCCTGCTTCGGTTTAGTACCGTGCGGGAGAGCGTGTAAATCGCGGAAAGGGATGAATATGGGGAAAAAGAACTCTACTGTTTTCGTTTGTCAGGAATGCGGATACGAGAGTCCCAAATGGATGGGGCAGTGCATATGCGGCGCGTGGAATTCCATGGTGGAGGAAAAGGTTGTAAATACAGATCCTGAGGACAGAAGAAGGAGAACAACGGCGGCCGGGGGCGACAGGCCAAAGCCCTCAAGACTTTCCTCCGTTGCCTCCGGAGACAGAAAAAGAATCGACACAGGTATAGGAGAGCTTAACAGAGTTCTGGGAGGGGGCCTTGTGGAGGGCTCTCTGACTTTGATTTCAGGAGAGCCGGGAATAGGAAAATCCACCATAATAATACAGGCGGCCGCAAATATAGCCGAAAAAGCGGGGAAGGTTCTTTACATATCGGGAGAGGAATCCGAGGAACAGATAAAGATGAGAGCTGACAGGGTGTGCGGCAGCATTCCCGACGACCTCTTCATACTTTCCGAGACAAATATGGAAAATATAAGCGAGGTCTGCCGTCAGCTTCAGCCTGCCTTTTTGGTAATAGATTCCATACAGACCATGTATACGGCGCAGCTTGATTCCGCGCCGGGAAGCGTTTCCCAGGTAAGAGCCTGCGGCGGGGAGCTTATGAGAATAGGCAAGGGAAGCGGCATCCCCGTCTTTATAGTGGCCCATGTTACCAAGAGCGGAGAGCTGGCAGGCCCAAGAATAGTGGAGCATATGGTGGACTGTGTTCTCAGCTTCACAGGGGAGAGAAGCCACGATATGCGTATTCTCAGAGCCAATAAAAACAGATTCGGCACCACCAGCGAGATCGGAGCCTTTGAAATGGCCCAGGAGGGACTGAGAGAAATAGAAAACCTTTCGGGAGTGCTTCTGGAGGAGATGGACAAGGAAAGCGAGGGCTCGGCGGTGACAGCCGTATATGAGGGGACAAGACCTCTGGTGCTGGAGGTGCAGGCTCTTACATCTCCGGCCAATATAGGCTTTGCCAGAAGGACCGCCCTGGGAGTCGACAACTCGCGTCTCAGCATGATACTCGCAGTTCTTGAAAAGAAAATGGGGATTTCAATGATAAACCAGGACGTCTATGTGAACATAGTTGGCGGCATAAGACCTGAGGGAACCTATACGGATCTGGCGGTGGCTCTGGCAGTGTATTCCTCCTGTAAGGGCAGAGCCCTGGGAGGAAAGACAATATCCTTCGGGGAAATAGGGCTTACGGGAGATTTGAGAGGTGTACAGAACAGCGAAAAGCTGATAAAGGAGGCTGTGTATCTGGGATTTGAGAGAATAGTTCTTCCCCTTAAGAACGCCCAGAGAGCAGGAAAAGCTCTGAAGGAGATTGAAGCTCAAAGAAACGGCGAAAAAATCCGACTGGTGGGTATAAAGAATTTAAAAGAAATCGAAAGCCTCTTTTAACATTTCAGCCTGCATCAGTATGAAGACGGGGCCCTGCGGTATTTGCGCGGCTCCGGCGGCCCCGGGCGTTTAAAGCCCGGCAGGTGTCTCTTTAAACCATCACTTGACAATTAGTATATAAATATTATAATATATTTATTAATGGTTAAATAAAAAATATAAAAAAGAGAGGGAGACGGGAAATGCAGTGGAGCACACCTGAAGTCAAGCAGCTCAATAAAGAGCTTATAAGAAAAGAAATGCAGAGCAGCGGAGAATGCACCAAGGCCAAAATCGCCAGAAAGACATCTCTGAGTATAGTAACATGCAATACCCTGCTCAACGAGATGCTGGAGGAAAAGGAGATCGTTCCGGCCGATGAAGGAGAGATAAGATCGGGAAGGCCGGGAAGACCGGCCAGCCAGTACGTCTATAACGTGGACTACCTCCATGTTCTCGGCATATACGTGGATACCGACGCTTCGGATTTTAAAATCGAATACGTGGTGGCGGATGCCTTTGGCAGGGAAAAGCTCCATGAAAAGAAGTACGAAAAAAGCGTGGACTACGAATATATAGAAGCCGTAATAGAAAAGGTGACACAGGAGGATCCTCTCGTAAAGGGAATATCCTTCGGAGTACCCGGAGTTATCGACGACGGTGTAGTCGAGGACTGTGAAATAGAATCACTTAAGGGCGTGGATATAAAGGGAAGAATAAAGGAAAAATTCGCCATAGAGGCAGAGGTCAGAAACGATATGGATTTCATTTCATACGGAATATACAGCAGGGAAAAGCTCAAGGGGGATCTGGCCACCATTTTCTTTCCTTCCGAGGGAAACAACTGCGTAGGCGCGGGATTTATAATAGACGGAAAGGTAATTAACGGGTTTTCTCATTATTCGGGAGAACTTTCATATGTGGCCGAAGCCTTCGGACTTTCCAGGCAGCGTCAGGAAGAAATGATGAGAGACAGAAGCGAATTCTGCAGCCTGGTGTTTAAGATGGTAATGACGGTTATCGGGACCGTTGATCCGGAAAAAATAGTTTTAATGGGAAACAATATAAGCAGTGAAGAGCGAATAAAGGTGTGGACCATGTGCCGGGACGTGGTCTCGGAAAAGCACATTCCCGATATTTCCATAGACAATAACGTGGAGGTCAATTATTTAAAGGGCCTTGTAAGGATATCCTTAAATAAGCTCCAGTTTCCTATTTCAGTGGCTCTGTAAACGGGGGATGCCATGGAAACTAAAAATGACTTTATAGTAATAAAAGGGGCGCGGGAAAACAATCTCAAGAATATAGACGTGCGCATACCAAAGGGAAAAATAGTGGTGTTTGCGGGAGCTTCGGGATCGGGGAAGTCTTCTCTGGTTTTTGACACCATAGGAGCGGAATCCATGAGGGAGCTTTACAACACCTTTCCGGCCTATACGAGAAACAGGCTGCCTTATTTTCCGCCGGCAGACGTGGACAGCATCGAAAATCTTACCATGTCCATAATTATAAAGCAGAGGACGGGAACAGGTGACATAAGATCGACAGTGGGGACACTTACAGGAGTAAGCCCCATGATGAGGCTGCTTTTTTCCCGCTGCGCCGAAAAGGGACTGCCTCTTTCAAAGGCCTATTCCTTTAACGACCCGGAGGGGATGTGTCCCGTCTGCAAGGGAAGGGGAAGGCTTCTCAAATTCGATCTTGACAGGGTCTTCGACATGTCAAAATCTCTCAACGAAGGAGCCATCAGACTCCCCAGCTTTCAGAAAAACAGCTATATGTGGCAGGTTTACGCCAATTCCGGGTATTTTGACTGTGATAAGCCCCTTAAGGACTTTACACAGGAGGAATGGAACAATCTGCTTCACGGAGACGAAAGAATCGTAAATATAGAAAACAATACCGGCAGCGTATGGGAAAAATCCTACAATACCAAGTATGAAGGCCTTCTTGACAAGCTGGAACGCCTTTATCTCAAGAAGGAGGTTACCGCGTCAAAGGGTACGGCGGGAAAAATTCTCAGAGATTTTACGGTAGAGACGCTGTGCGGGACATGCGGCGGAAAAAGACTGAAGAAAGAGGCTCTTGAAAGTACAATTGAGGGACTCAATATATGGGATATGGGTCAGATGGAAATCTCTGATCTCATCTGCCTTATGAAAAAGCTGGATCTCAGACTGGGAAGGGAAATTACGGAAAAGATAACATATGTCCTTGAAACCATAGAAGGCATAGGCCTTGGATATCTCAACCTTAACAGAGAGGCCGGTACTCTCTCGGGAGGAGAGGCTCAGAGGCTCAATATAGTAAGCTGTCTCACCAGCGCTCTGACAGGAGTAAGCTATATATTCGACGAACCCAGCAAGGGGCTTCACCCAAAGGATGTAGAACGGCTTAAGGGTCTTCTGGTTAAGCTGAGAGACAAGGGAAATACAGTCCTTGTGGTGGAGCACGATAAAAATGTAATGGAAGCGGCAGACCAGATAATAGAGCTGGGCCCCGGCGCGGGAGAAAAGGGCGGAAGCATAGTTTTTCAGGGAACCATGGAGGAGCTTTACAAGGCGGATACTCTCACGGGGAAATGGCTTGAGCGGACAGGGAGAGAAAAATCAAGAGCCGTGAAAAAAATAAGAGAGACCCGTCCCTGGGATGAGAAGAAGGCCTTCAGGATAAATAACTGCAGCAAAAACAACCTGAAGGGCTTTTCCGTGACCATACCTGAAAACAGACTTACGGTAATAAGCGGAGTCGCGGGAGCGGGAAAGACAACCCTTGCCTGTGAAGAGCTGCCTGAGAGAATAGAAGGAGCCGTTATAATAACCCAGGAACCGGCTGGAAAAACCGAAAGATCAAACCCCGCCACATACGTGGGAGCCATGGAGGCTATAAGAAAGCTTTTCGCCAAAGAAAACGGCGTGCCGGCAGGGATGTTCAGCTTCAACTCAAAGGGGGCCTGTCCCGTATGCAGGGGCAGGGGAGTCATAGAGAGCGAGATGGCATTTATGGACCCTGTGATCTCAGTCTGCGAGGAGTGCGGCGGTACAAGATTCAGCAGGGAGGCGCTGTCCTATAAGTTTAACGGCAGAAGCATATATCAGGTGCTCAGGATGACGGTTTCGGAGGCCATGGATTTTTTCGGCGAATACAAATTCGCTGAAAAACTCAGAGCTCTTAAAGAGGTGGGGCTCGGCTATATAACTCTGGGACAGGCGACAGCGACTATGTCCGGCGGTGAGCTTCAGAGGCTGAAGCTGGCTTCCAGGCTGAAATCAAAAGGAAGGGTCTACATTATGGATGAGCCGACTACAGGGCTTCACGGTGAGGACATACAGGTTCTCATGGACCTTATAGAAAGAATCGTAGAGAACGGAAATACCGTTGTGGCCGTAGACAACGAGGCAGGTGTTCTGGAGAGAGCGGATCACATAATAGACCTGGGCAGAGACGGAGGCAGAAAGGGAGGAGAAGTCCTCTTTGAGGGGTCTGTGAAGGAGCTCCTTGAAAGGGGAGATTCGTACACAGCCGACTACATGAGAAAAGAGCTGACAGCAAACTAATTATAATTCAGCGGAATATGACAGGGAATAAAAAGGGAGTAAACCTTTGAGTTTGCTTCCTTTTTTGTATTTTTTTGAGAACAAATAAACTTGCGCATTTAATGTGATAATTATTAAAATTATCAAAAAAATGTTGACGCACAGAACTTCGCAGGGTAAAATAAACTTAACAATTATAAAATAGTTGTAAAAATAGACGAAATAATCAATGATATCCATGTGTGCGTACAAAAAAGTTTCAGGAGGGTGTAAATATGAAAATAGCAAGTTTATACGAGGAAGCGAGC
>DVMP01000163.1 GCA_018714925.1 Candidatus Allocopromorpha excrementigallinarum | reverse complement strand
TTTTTCTTATGCCATTGATGTAATTATTTAGTGCGTGATGTTGAAAATGTTGCCAAATCGTTGCCAGCGCCTAAACAAATTTGCTTGCAACCCGCATAAACACTAGCTTTCTAAATCCAATTTCATCACTCAAACTCAATCGTTCCCGGCGGTTTTCCGGTGCAGTCGTAGACCACTCTGTTAACGTGCTTAACCTCGTTGACGATTCTGGTGGTTACCTTCTGGAGCACCTCCCACGGGAGCGGAGCCGCTTCGGCGGTCATAAAGTCCGAGGTCAGCACCGCCCGCAGAGCAACGGCGTAATCATAGGTTCTGAAATCTCCCATAACGCCTACGCTTCTCATATTGGTAAGGGCAGCGAAGTACTGCCCCGGGGTTCCTTCCTCACCGTACCTTGGAATAAGGCCGTCCTCCATTGCCGCGGCGATTTCCTCTCTGTAGATGGCGTCGGCATCCTGGACGATCTTCACCTTTTCCTCCGTGACTTCGCCGATTATTCTTATACCAAGTCCCGGACCTGGGAACGGCTGTCTGTACACAAGATAATCAGGAATTCCAAGCTCAAGTCCGGCCCTTCTCACCTCATCCTTAAAGAGCATACGGAGAGGCTCCACTATCTCCTTAAAATCAACGTGATCAGGCAGACCGCCCACATTGTGATGACTCTTTATTACCGCGGATTTCCCAAGACCCGACTCTATTACATCTGGATATATGGTTCCCTGGACCAGGAAGTCAACGGAGCCTATCTTTTTCGCCTCTTCTTCAAATACACGGATAAATTCCTCGCCTATAATCTTCCTCTTCCTTTCAGGCTCTGTCACCCCCTCAAGCCTGTCGTAAAACCTCTGCTGTGCGTTAACCCTTATGAAATTCAGATCATATGGCCCGTCAGGTCCGAACACAGCCTCAACCTCATCTCCCTCGTTTTTGCGGAGCAGTCCGTGGTCTACAAAAACGCAGGTGAGCTGCTTTCCCACAGCCTTTGAAAGAAGCACGGCGGCTACCGACGAATCCACGCCCCCTGAAAGAGCGCAGAGTACCTTTCCGTCTCCCACCTTTTCCTTCATCGCTTTTATGGTATCCTCTACGAAGGAGCCCATCTGCCAGTCTCCGCTGCAGCCGCAAACATCCTTTACAAAGGCTTCCAGCATCTTTGAGCCTTCCGCTGTGTGCATTACCTCAGGATGAAGCTGCAGAGCGTAAAGTCTTTTATCCCTGTTTTCCATAGCCGCCACAGGACACACAGGTGTGTGGGCTGTCACTACAAAGCCCTCCGGCGTCTCGCTTATATAATCCGTATGGCTCATCCAGCATATGGTTCTGTCGGACACGTCCCTGAACAGGCCTCCCTTATCGTCTATGTCCACTTCCGTTCTTCCGTATTCGCTGACAGGGGCGGTTTCCACCCTTCCTCCAAGCTGATAGGCCATAAGCTGAGCACCGTAGCATATTCCCAGAACAGGAATGCCCATCTCATATATATCCTCTGAATATCTCGGAGATTCCTGACTGTAAACGCTGTTGGGACCTCCAGTAAAAATTATACCCTTGGGAGCGGCCGCCTTTATCTCCTCCATAGTCATGGTATAAGGATGAACCTCGCAGTAAACTCCGCACTCTCTTACCCGTCTGGCGATCAGCTGATTGTACTGGCCTCCGAAGTCCATTACTATAATCTTTTCATGTTCCATATCAGCTCTCCTATCTGTTGTTGCTGCCTGAAGTATCTCTCAGAATAACATCGTGAGCGCCGCCCTCTACTATACTGGTGGCCGAAACCACTGTAAGCTTGGCGTTTTTCTGAAGCTCAGGGATAGTGAGAACTCCGCAGTTGCACATGGTGGATTTTACCTTCTGCAGAGACTGGCGTACATTATCGCTGAGAGGGCCCGCGTAAGGCACATAGGAATCAACGCCTTCCTCAAAGGACAGCTTGCTGTCTCCTCCCATATCATATCTCTGCCAGTTTCTGGCACGGTTCGATCCTTCTCCCCAATACTCCTTCACATAGCTGCCGTTAATGGTAAGCTTTGCTGTCGGCGATTCGTCGAACCTTGAAAAGTACCTGCCCAGCATTATAAAATCAGCGCCCATGGCAAGAGCCAGGGTCATATGATAATCGTAGACAATGCCACCGTCGGAACAGATCGGCACATATATTCCCGTTCTTTCATAGTATTCGTCTCTGGCCTTGGCTACCTCGATTACAGCTGAGGCCTGTCCTCTTCCTATGCCCTTCTGCTCTCTTGTTATACAGATAGAGCCTCCTCCGATTCCTACCTTTACAAAATCCGCGCCGGCTTCCGCCAGAAAGTTGAAGCCGTCTCTGTCCACCACGTTTCCCGCGCCGATTTTAACTGAATCTCCATACTTTTTTCTTACAAAATCAAGGGTTATCTTCTGCCATTCCGTAAAGCCCTCCGAAGAATCTATACAGAGTACATCCGCGCCGGCGTCAACCAGCGCCGGAATTCTCTCCTCGTAATCTCTCGTGTTGACTCCCGCTCCCGTCATATATCTCTTTTTATCGTCCAAAAGCTCATCGGGATAAGCCTTGTGAGTGTCGTAGTCCTTTCTGAAAACAAAGGCCACCAGTCTCCGATTATCATCTATTATGGGAAGAGCGTTGAGCTTATTGTCCCATAATATGTCGTTTGCTTCGGAAAGGGTGACTCCTTCACTGGCACATATGAGCTTATCAAAAGGCGTCATGAAATCGCGTACCTTTTCATCAGGAGACATTCTGCTGATTCTGTAGTCTCTGCTTGTTACAAGACCCAGCATCTTCCCCTCGGCGGTTCCGTCCTCTGTAACGGCTGTAGTGGAATGTCCGGTTCTCTCCTTAAGAGCCAGAAGATCAGCCAGAGTCTGGTCAGGTCTTATGTTAGCGTCGCTTGTAACAAATCCGGCCTTATGGTCCTTTACTCTTTTTACCATTTCAACCTGCTTTTCCACAGACTGGGACCCGTATATAAAGGAAATTCCTCCTTCCTTGGCCAGGGCAACAGCCAGCTTGTCGTCTGAAACCGCCTGCATTATTGCCGAAACCAATGGAATATTCATTTTAAGAGCCGGTTCTTCTCCCTTTCTGAATTTTATTACCGGAGTCTTCAGGGAAACGTTGTCTGTCCTGCACTCCGTGCCGGAGTATCCCGGTACCAGCAGATATTCATTAAATGTTCTTGATGGTTCATCGAAAATTTGTGCCATTTCTACCTCCTGTTCCTGTCTTTCTCATATGTAAATTTGTTACTTATATTAATACAAACCTGAGCAATAATCAAATATAAAATTATAATACCATATTTTCTTCTGTTTTACATGTCAAATATCTCCTGAAGCCGATTATTTTACCCTTTCACAGACTTTTCTTTCACATCTGAATAAACAAGCTTCTCAGGTTTCAAAAAAGGGCTGTTCCGTATTATGAAACAGCTTTTTATATAGCAAAACTCCCCCTGTTGACTATTATAGTTTTCAGAATTATTATAAAATCGAAAAGCAAAGAAGTGATATTCAAACAAGGATGACAAATTTATGTATTTCTATTTTGCCTGGTAAATCTGATAAGGAGGGAAAGCAAATGTTGAAAGTTAAAACAGGAACAAGCGTTAACCCTAACGCCAAAGCAGCCGGAAAAGAAGCTGCCGCTCAGGTAAAAGACAACTTAAAGGATATGAAAATGGCCTTCGTATACAGCGGTGTTCAGTACGATCAGAAGGAATTTCTCGCGGGAATAGCTGAAGAGCTCCCCGGTGTTCCTCTTATCGGCAATACTTCCTTTACGGGAATTATCACCCAGGACGGATATATTTCCAGTGAGGACGGCTTTGGGGGAATAATGGCTCTTTCAGATCCCGATCTCACCGTAGGCGTATACGGAATGCCAAAGGAAGGCACAGCCAGAGAAACAGGACACAAGGTTGCCGTAAAGGCCATGGAAGACGCCGGCAAGGACTGCGCTCCCGACTACTTCTATATGTCGGCTCCTTCAGGAGAAGAGGAATATTACCTGAAGGGCATAACTGAAGTTATCGGCAGAGTTCCGTTCTTCGGAGGAAGCGCAGCGGACAATACCATTACCGGAGAATGGCTCATCTATACAGATTCCATGGTGGCTCCTGAGGGAGTGTCGGTAGCCTTCTTCTACACCGACAAGGCTTTTGCCAACAAGTTTACAGGAGCTTATCACGAAACCGCCAACGCCGGAATAATTACAAAAATAGACGGAGACCGTACTCTCGTTGAGATTAACGGAAAGAAGGCCATTGATCAGTACCGTGAGTGGACAGGCGCTTCGGCCGAGGATGTAGCAGGAGGCAATCTGCTTTCCTATGCCATATGCAAGCCTCTCGGCGTAAAGGACAGACTGGGAGATCTGGTCGCCATAAGGCACCCTATGAACGGCAATGAAGACGGCTCCATGGCTATAGGAAACAATCTGGCTGTAAACACCGCCGTTGTTCAGATGGAAGCTTCTGTTGACGAGCTTATCGAATCTGTAGGCGCTGCCTTAGAGGAATTAAAGAAGAAAATCAACGGTCCTATCGCAGGTCTCCATCTGGTTCACTGCGGAGGCAGGAGAGCCGGCATCGACAGCAGAATAGACGAGGTTGCCCAGCAGGTTAAAAAGGCCGTTGGAGACATTCCTTTCATCGTTGAATTCACCTTCGGCGAATACGGATACGAAGACGACGGCAATAACACATGCGGAGGTCTTATGCTTTCGTTTACTGCCTTTGGAGAATAATTTCCCCAGATGGAAGGCAGCTTAATCATAAGGTAAAAAGGAAAGGAGATACACCATGAAAATGATAATCGACGGAAAAAAAGTTGACAGCGTGAGCAAGGAAACCTTCGACGTTATCGCTCCTGCTACAGGAGAGGTTATCGACAGTGTTCCAAAGGCAACCGCCGAGGATATAGATATAGCTGTAACGGCTGCGGTAAAGGGACAGAAAATATGGGCTAAGGTTCCTATTTCCGAAAAAGCCGAAATACTCTACAGATTCATCGACATAGTCGAGGAAAACAAGGAATCCCTGGCTCAGACACTCTGCGCCGAAAACGGCAAGCCTATAAGAGAAGCCCGAGCTGAAATCGGCAACATCAAAGCAGGGTTTTCAGGATTTATAGAGCACGCCAAGCACTACTACGGGACCATAATCCCTCCGGGAACAGAGGCAGGTCAGGCGCATCACATGCAGCTTGTAACCAGAGAGCCTATAGGTGTCGTAGCCTGCATAATCCCATTTAACTTCCCTTGTGACCTTTACGATCAGAAGGTTGCTCCGGCGCTTATGATGGGCAACGCGGCCATTGTTCTCCCTTCGTCGGACAATCCTCTTACTCTTATGAAACTGACAGAGATGCTTACAGAGGCCGGTGTTCCCGACGGAGTTGTACAGTGCGTGACAGCTCCTGGAGCTGTTAAGGATGCCGCTGTTTCAGATCCGCGAGTACATCTTGTGACACTTACGGGAAGCACGGAGGTAGGTATCGGCACGGCTAAGATAGCTGCTGAAAACCTCACTCACACAGCTCTGGAGCTTGGCGGAAACGATGCCTTTATACTCCTCGATGACGGAGACGTTGACCTTGCTGTAGAAGAGATGATATGGGGACGTATGTACAATACAGGCCAGGTATGCTGCGCCAGCAAGAGATTCCTGGTACACAATTCCCTCAAGGACGAGTTTGCCCAAAAAGCTGTAGCGAGAATCAAGCAGCTTAAGATGGGAGATCCTAAGGAGGAGGATACCGAAATATCCTGCCTTATAAATGAAAAGGCGGCCATAAAGGTTGAAAAGGAAGTCCAGCATACAGTTGACCAGGGAGGAAGGATAATCCTCGGAGGAAAGAGAAACGGAGCCTTCTACGAGCCTACTGTTATTACAGACGTTCCTAAGACTGCCGATGTTGCCAAGGATATGGAAATCTTCGGCCCTGTTGTTCCTATTATAGGCTTCGACACTGACGAGGAGGCCATAGAAATCGCCAACAACTCCATATTCGGACTTTCAAGCTGTGTATTTACAAGAGATCAGAAGCGGGCCTTTAAGGTGGCACGCGCTATGGAAGCAGGTGGCGCTGTAATTAACGGAGCCAGCTTCTTCAGACCTTTTGAGCTTCCTTTCGGAGGCTGGAAGCACAGCGGCATAGGAACAGAGGGAGTTATGTCCACCTTCAACGAAATGACCCGAGTAAAGAACATAATTCTGAAAAACATTGTAGACTAGGCAAAATTCAGCCATAGATTCAAGAGGGACTGTCCGTCACAAATTCTGACGGACAGTCCCTCTTACTGTCTGCTGAAAAGATCCGCTCTGCTCATTCTATATACCCCATTGTCTTTGATATTTCCTTTGCCTTCTTAACCACATAACCGGCCACCTCTTCAATTCTGTCATCTGTCAGCACGTGTTTATCGCCGCTGGCGCTGATGGCCGCTATTATATCGCCTCTGTAGTCATAAATAGGAGCTCCGATACATCTGTGGCCCTTTTCGTATTCTCCATCATCCATAGCCCAGCCTCTGCTTCTGACTTTTGCTATTTCCCTGTGAAGCTCCTCCAGGCTTGAGATAGTGTTGGGCGTGAATTTTATAAAGCTGCAGTCCTTCATTATATCGTCTATCTCAAGCTTTGAGAAATTGGAAAGAAGGCATTTGCCAAGGGAGGAGCAGTAGGCGTTTACCTTCTGCCCTATATTTAAAAACATCCTCATAGAGGAGATTCCATCCATTTTTTCAATATATACCACCTTGTCCCCATCCAGTATTCCCAGGTACGAGGTGAGTCCCAGATGGGATGCCACCTCAGCAACGTAAGGACGCGCTTCTGTCTGCAGCTCAAGTCCCGTTATAAAACAGCTGGCCACCTCAATATATTTCAATCCTATTCTGTACCTGCCCTCCTCTGTCTTCATGAGATATCCTCTCTCCACCAGAGTCGCCGTTATTCTGTAGGCAGTGCTTTTGTGCAGCCCCGCCTTCTCGGCTATTTCCGTAAGCCCCATACCTCTCTGATCAGTTCCAACCGCTTCTATTATGTCCAGGGCTCTTTCCACTGACTGTACACTGTTCTTATCCTCCGCCATGTTCTCCTCCCGATTTTAACGCAAGACCTGCCGGCGCCTTCAAAGGGCTCCGTTTTTTCTATTATAATTCTATATGAAAAAGTACAGAATCTCAACAAAATTATGGGCGCGGCTTTCTGATTATCTGTCTTCACAAAAAAATCCGATCGGAGAATGAACCGATCGGATTTTTCACATTTTTACTTTTTAAACCGTCTTTCGGGAAAATGGCTACATCATGCCCGGCATTCCGCCTCCCATGCCTCCGCCCATAGGCATTGCAGGCTCTTCGGCAGGAATATCCGTAACTCCGGCTTCTGTTGTAAGAAGCATTGCGGAGGCTGAAGCAGCGTTCTGAAGAGCTGATCTGGTTACCTTGGCAGGATCCACGATACCTGCTCCGATCATGTCCACATACTCTTCTGTAGCAGCGTTGAAGCCTGTTCCTTCCTTGCTTTCCTTTACCTGAGATACTACTACGCTTCCTTCGAAGCCGGCGTTCTCGGCAATCTGTCTTACAGGCTCCTCAAGAGATCTTACTATAATGGATCCGCCTGTCTTCTCATCTCCCTCAAGGCCTTCAACATACTTGACTACCGCAGGGATTGTGTTAATGAGCGCAACTCCGCCGCCTGAAACAATACCTTCCTCAACCGCGGCCTTTGTGGAGTTAAGAGCGTCTTCTATTCTCAGCTTTCTCTCCTTAAGCTCTGTCTCAGTGGCTGCCCCTACCTTGATAACAGCTACGCCGCCTGCCAGCTTGGCAAGTCTTTCCTGAGTCTTTTCTCTGTCAAAGTCAGAGTTGGTGTTTTCAATCTGAGTTTTAATCTGGGCTACTCTTGCCGCTATGTCGTCTGCATTTCCGGCTCCGTTTACGATAACAGTGTTTTCCTTGTCAACCTTTACTGTGGCCGCGCTTCCCAGCATATCTGTAGTCGCTTCCTTAAGCTCGTATCCCAGCTCCTCGGAAATAACCGTAGCGCCTGTAAGAATAGCGATATCCTCCAGCATGGCCTTTCTTCTGTCGCCGAAGCCCGGAGCCTTAACGGCAACACAGTCGAAGGTGCCCTTCAGCTTGTTTACGATAATCGTAGCGAGAGCTTCGCCTTCCAGATCATCGCAGATAATAAGCAGCTTTCTGCCCTGCTGAACCACCTGCTCAAGAACAGGCAGTATCTCCTGTATATTGTTTATCTTCTTATCGGTTATGAGGATATATGGGTTTTCAAGAACAGCTTCCATCTTTTCAGTGTCAGTTACCATGTACGGCGAGAAATATCCTCTGTCAAACTGCATACCTTCAACTACTTCAAGAGTAGTTCCCATGGACTTGGATTCTTCAACTGTTATTACGCCGTCCTTGCCTACCTTTTCCATGGCCTCGGCAATAAGTCCGCCGATCTCCTCGTCAGCAGCTGAAACTGAAGCGACCTGAGCGATGCTTTCCTTGCTGTCAACACCCTGGGAAAGTCTCTTTATCTCGTCTACAGCCACGTCTACGGCGCCCTGTATACCTCTCTTGAGAACCATAGGATTTGCTCCGGCAGCTACGTTTTTAAAGCCTTCCTTTATGATTATCTGCGCCAGCAGAGTAGCTGTCGTAGTTCCGTCTCCGGCTACATCGTTGGTCTTTGTAGCGACTTCCTTTACAAGCTGAGCGCCCATGTTCTCCACAGGATCCTCAAGTTCAATTTCCTTGGCGATGGTAACGCCGTCGTTGGTAATGAGGGGAGCTCCGAACTTCTTGTCTATAAGAACGTTTCTGCCCTTAGGTCCCAGTGTTATTTTAACCGTATCGGCCAGCTTATCCACGCCTGACTGAAGCTTTCTTCTGGCCTCTTCTCCGTAATGTAATTCCTTTGCCATTGTAACATTCCTCCTTATACTATTCCACTATTGCCAAAATATCTCTCTGGTTCATTATCGAATATTCTTCGCCGCCGTACTTTACATCAGTTCCGGCATACTGAGAGAATATTACCTTATCGCCTACGGAAAGTTCCATTTTCTCATCTTCCGTTCCCGGGCCTACAGCTACGATTTCAGCCATCTGCGGCTTTTCCTGGGCGGAGCCCGGAAGAACTATACCGCTTGCTGTCTTTTCTTCAGCTTCGATTCTCTTGATTACTACTCTTGAGCCCAAAGGCTTGATTCCTAAACTCATAGTGCCATCTCCTTTGCTTTTTTATTCTATATTATTTTAACAGCGCGAATCCGTTTTACACCGATCCGCATACAGGAGCGCTCGCTCCCTTTTCGCTCTTTGTTAGCACTCATTTATTCTGAGTGCTAACTATAATTTACAGCCATTTCCGGCTTTTGTCAATAGGTTTTTTGAGTTTTTTTATAATTCTTTAGAGTGGGTTATGTAGTAGAAAAGATACTGCTGGGCAATCCCTCCGTATTCACCGAAGGTCCTCTCCGCGAAATCCGCCATTTCCTTTACTCTGCTTTCATCTATGCCGTAAAGTCTGTTCATAACCTTTTTTACCCAAACGTCTATAGGGAAGCTGTCGAATTTTCCCATGGAGAAGAGAAGTATACAGTTTGCCACCTTTGGTCCGACGCCGCAGTACTGTCTGAGAGCGTCAAAGGCCTCCTGTCTGGACACCTTATCGCTTCCCAGTCTGTCAAGGCTTTCTCTCCCTTCCTCAGCCGCCTTCCGCGCTGTTTCAACAAGATATTTTGCCCTGTATCCCAGTCTGCACACAGACAGATCCTCCACTGTGAGAGACGCCAGCCGTTGAGGAGACGGAAGGCTGAAATACTCTTTTCCGTCGGCTTCGCCCGCCTTTTCCCCGAAATTTTCCGCCAGAGAATTTATACACTTTTTTATTCTGGGTATATTGTTGTTCTGAGATATGATAAAGGATATGAGTGTCTCCCATTTTTCCTGATTGAGAATTCTTATACCCTCTCCGTAGGCTATGGCCCTTCTTATGACCTCATCTCTTTCTGAGAGCTTCTTTTTTATAGCTGAATAATCTCTCTCAAGATCAAAATATTTCTTCCATATCTTCTCAAAGTCCTCTAAATCAGCCCCGTATATTCTGAGGAGCTCCCCGGGAGCGTCGTAATATACGCTGACAACTCTTCCAAAGGCCGCTCCACTATAGCCTCCCTGATGGTTTTTTTCCCATCTGAAGCACTGACCGCAGTCGAATATCTGGTCGCAGTTGAAATCCCTTACTCCTTCTATTTCCGTATATCCTCTTTTTTCTTCTGCTTTCATGTCTTTTTCCTGATGAATTTTTATCGTTTTTATCTACACTATATCTCTCACTTCAAGGTCCAGCCGGTTCACATTAAAGGCCGTCATTTCCTCTATTTTTTTCGCCGCGTCCTTTTGAAATTCTTTCGCTCTCAGAGGCAGATCCGCCGCGTATTTGAAATTAGCCGATATGTATATATCAATTCCCTCCTGAACGGGCGATATGGCCACTCTGCCGATTTCCGCCACGTCTCCGTGCTCTCTTTTAACGCATTCCACTATATCCGCCATTACCTTTTCCGATATTTTATAGTCTCCAAGGTAGCTGTAGGTAGGCCTTACCACGGATTTTTCCGATATGTCCTTCCATGATCCCAGCTCTCTCAGGAGCATCCTCACAGGCGTCATAAAATATCCCGAAAACTGGCGCTTCAGTTGAAATGTAGGGGCCGGGATAACATGCTGTCCCATCTCATAGCGCTGCTTTCTGGCAATGGCCCGCTCAGTCTCAGTGGTTATTTCTTCTATGTATATGCGCTTTATTATTCTGGGCAGCTCAAGACGCTTTACGATTTTATCCACCATGCCGTCCGAGGTGCCTATTACCAATATGGAGGAGGGCTTTATCTTCCTTATGGACTCCTTCACCTCTTCCATATGTTCATCTCTGGTGAAGAGCGCGGTCTTCACCGCTCCCACCTTGGTGGGCTGACGCTTGGCGGACACACCTGCCATAACCTTGTTCCTGCATATAAACAGGCCGTCGTCTATTATGCTTTCAATGTTCAATTCTTTACAGAGATTTACGGCCTGAAAACTTTTTCCCGTGCCGCTTTTCCCTATGAGCGCGTAAACTTTCATCTTGAATTCCTCATTAAGGTTTGTTATAATCAACGTGTCGTTTAATGATAATATTAAAGGAGGTAATATCATGGCTTATGTTATAAAGGATTCATGCATCAACTGTGGCGCATGTGCTGACGAATGTCCTACTGATGCCATCTCTGCCGGAGACAGCATGTACGTTATCGAAGCCGATAAGTGCATCGACTGCGGCGCCTGTGCAGGTGCATGTCCTGTTGACGCTCCGGTACCTGAGGACTAGGGAGAACACATTATAAATTAAAAAGTGATTTATAATTAATAACCGTTTCATCCTTTATGAAACGGTTATTTAATTTGTTCTTAATCTCTATTCAGTTTTTTTCCTCATTCAGTCTGTTCATGTGATATGCCAGAGAGTGGAGACTGTCACTGAGATGCACATTTTCGATAGCCACATGATTAGGCGTTTCTATATCTACAGGCGCAAAGTTCCAGAGGCCCTTTACCCCTGCGAAGCACAGCTTGTCGGCTACCTCCTGGGCAGCCTCCTTAGTGGTGCATATTACGCCTATATCAATGTCATTTTCTTCTACATACTCCACCACATTCTCATAGTCCATTACCTCTATATCATTTATTCTGATGCCGATAAGTCTTGGATTTATCTCAAAAATCCCGCATACAACAAAGCCTGCTTTATAGTAATAGGTATGGTTGGCTATGGCCTGACCGAGATTGCCGGCGCCAACTATGACCATCTTATACTGCCTGTCCAGCCCCAATATGGCGCTTATTTCCTTGTAAAGGCTGTCCACGCTGTATCCGTAGCCCTGCTGTCCGAACCCGCCGAAATTATTCAGATCCTGTCTTATCTGTGATGCTGTATAGCCTATGAGATTGCTGAATTCGTTTGAAGAAATTTTATCGACTCCTTTTTTCTGTAACTCTTTCAGATATCTCCTGTATCTAGGCAATCGTTTTATTACAGCGTTAGAAATCTTTGCCTGTCTCTTCATTCCCCGATTCTTCTTTCTTTGATGATATTTATTTTATTACTTTTAAGACTTCCGTCTGAGGCGCTCTACAGCTTGCCTTCCACGTAGCTTACAATGTCGCTTACGGTCTGGAACTTCTCAGCGTCTTCATCAGGAACTTCAATGTCGAATTCATCTTCTATAGCCATTATAATTTCAACGGCATCCAATGAATCCGCCTCAAGATCCTTCATGAGATGAGTTTCCATTTTTACCGCATCCTCTTCTACTCCTAACTGCTCCGCGATTATTCCTTTGATCTTTTCTAATGTCATGATATACCTCCATTATACACATTATCAAGTTCTTTACAGAGTTGCTTAAATCAAGGCTCCGCCTTGATAACTTCCCACTTATTATAGAGTACCTATTACCTTTATGCAATAGTTTTTAAGAATTTTATTCCTGCAGCTGAAGCCAATTTTCGTACTTTTCTTCCAGTGTTTTCCTTTTTTTCTCCAGAGCTCCGCTTATTTCAGCAAGCTTTACATGATCAGTCATGTTCTCCTGGAGAGAGACCTGCTCCTCCAGATTTTTTATGTCTCTTTCAAGGCTTTCTATTTCCTCTTCAAGGGCCTCCTTCCTTCTTCTCAGGCGTCTCTCCTCTGCCTCTCTTTCCTTCTGCAGTCTTCGTCTCTCGGCAGCCGAAAGTCCCTCTCCGTAATCATCCTCCTTTTTTCCCGAGGCTGATTTTGTTTCCTCCGCCATCTGCCTGAGATATTTCTTTCCCGACTCCGTCTGCTGTCTTTTTTCTTCGTAGTAATCGTATTTTCCCAGATAATTTCTTATCCCTTCAGAAGTAAGCTCCGCTATTCTTGTAGGTATTCTGTTAAGGAAATATCTGTCGTGAGAAACTATAATGCTGGTGCCCGGAAATTCCAGAAGAGCCTCTTCAAAGACCTCCTTTGACTCTATATCAAGATGGTTGGTAGGCTCGTCGAGCAAAAGAAGGTTTGCTCCCGAAAGCATCAGCTTGAGAAGAGCCAGCCGGGCTTTTTCTCCTCCGCTGAGATCTCCCACCTTAAGAAAGACCGACTCACCTCTGAACAGAAATCTCCCCAGTATATTCCTGAGCTCCGTCTCGCTGTAAAGCCTGTAGGCGTCCTGCAGCTCCTCTATAACAGTATTTGAGCCGTTCAGACGCTGCTGCCCCTGATCATAGTATCCTATCTGCACGTTGTGGCCTATTTTAATACGGCCCGTATCAGCGGCAATCTCCTCCGTCAGTATCCTGAGAAGGGTTGTCTTTCCTATGCCGTTGGCTCCTACTATACATACCCTTTCTCCACGCTTTATATCAAGATCGGCGTTTTCAAACAGCTTCCTTCTTTGTGCTCCGCGTCCGAAGCTCTTTGAAATGTTTTCCGCCAGCAGAACATCCTGTCCGCTTTTGAAATTTTCTCTGAAGGAGAGCTTCATTTTTCCTCTCTCTCCCTCCGGCCTTTCCATAATCTCCATGGCTGCCAGGCGTTTTTCTCTGGAGGCCGCTCTTTTGGCCAGCTTTTCGGTGCCTCTCTCCTTGAAACGCCTTATTATATCCTCCTGGCGATGGATTTCCCTCTGCTGCTTTTCGTATTTCCTCAGCTCAGCTTCCCGCCGTTTCTTTCTTTCAGAGGCGTAAAAGGTATAGCTTCCTTCATATACGCTGAGCCTGTGGTTTTCTATCTCAAATATCCTGGTAACGGTCTCGTTAAGAAAATACCTGTCATGAGACACGAGAACCATAGTGCCCCTGTACCCTTTGAGATACTGCTCCAGCCACTTTAGAGTTCCTATATCCAGATGATTGGTAGGCTCGTCAAGTAAAAGAAGATCCGGCTTTTTCAGAAGCAGACACGCTAAAGCCAGCCGCGTCTTCTCCCCGCCGCTGAGAGATGATATCCTCTTTCCCAGGTCAGCTTCGTCAAAGGCCATGCTTGAAAGGATTCCTCTTATTTCGCTTTTATATGTATATCCTCCCCCGTCTTTGTATCTCTCGTGAACAAGGTCGTATCGCTCCGCCCTTTCTCTGCTTTCCTCCTCTGAAAGGTCCTCGGTCCCTCTGAGAAGCTCCTCCATCTCAGACTCCATGGCAGCCAGATGGGAGAAGATGCCTTCCGCTTCCTCTATTACCGTCTTTTCCGAATCAAAGCCTCCATCCTGCTTAAGATATCCTATTCGCGTACCGGCAGAAACGAAAAATTCCCCCTCCTCGCAGCTAATCTCTCCTGTAAGCATCTTAAGAAGGGTGGTCTTGCCTGCCCCGTTTACCCCTATTATTCCTACTCTGTCTCCTCTGTTAATATGAAAGGAGACCCCCTTCAGTATAACATCTGTTCCATATGTCTTTGTCAAATCCTTCGCTGATAATACTATCATATATTCTCCCTTTAAAGCTTAAGGTCAGGTATGGCATCCAGGGTCAGGTCATCTGTTTCTCCCGCCGTATATTTATAATAGGCCGCGCAGCCTATCATGGCGGCGTTATCCGTGCACAGCACGGGAGACGGGTAAAAAAGCCTCAGCCCCTTCCCGCCGCATTCCTCCTCAAACATTTCTCTCAGCCTGCTGTTGGCGGCGACTCCTCCCGCCAGAACTATTTTGTCCTTTTTCATATTAACGGCTGCCGATACAGTCTTGGCAACTATAACCTCCAGAACCGCGGCCTGGAATCCCGCGGCTACATCAGCTCTGTTTATTTCGCGTCCCGCCTGCTTTTCCGAATTTATATAATTGAGGACTCCTGTTTTTATACCGCTGAAGCTGAAGTCAAGGCTTCCCTTTTCCAGAAATACCCTTTTAAACTCCACCCTTCTCGGATCTCCTTCCCTTGCCAGCCTGTCTATGAGAGGGCCTCCGGGATATCCCAGCCCCAGCACTCTGGCAACCTTGTCAAAGGCCTCTCCCGCCGCGTCGTCTCTTGTTGACCCCAGTACACGGCACTGATTATATCCCGTTACCTCTACTATATTGGTATGGCCTCCCGATATTACCAGAGCCAGAAACGGAGGCTCAAGATCTCTGTGTTCTATGTAGTTGGCGCATATATGTCCGTGTATATGATGCACTCCCACAAGAGGCTTTCCCATAGCCAGGGCATAAGCCTTAGCCGTAGCCAGTCCTATAAGAAGGGCTCCCACAAGACCGGGCCCGTATGTAACACCTATTATATCAGCCTCCCCAAGGGATATTCCTCCCCTGCGGAGAGCCTCGTCAACAACGGCGTTTATATTGGTAAGATGATGCCTTGAGGCAATCTCAGGGACCACGCCTCCGTACTGTTTATGTATCTCTGTCTGAGACGAGATGACGCTGGAGAGGACTTCCCGTCCTCCCCTTAACACGGCGCACGCTGTCTCGTCACAGCTGGATTCTATGGCAAGTGTTATAAGCTCCCTGTTTTCCTTCATTTTTTCCGTCCTTCTTCCAGCATTTTCTCACATTGATTTTCTCCGTTCAGATGTCTGCAGTTTTCACAGGAAGTGTAATCGCTCATGCTGAAAAGAGTAAAATCGTGCCTTCTGGCAAATTTCCTGCATCCTGTAGAGACGAAATTCATATTGTCTCCTGCTTTTTTATCCATACTTTCCTCCCGCTGACAGCTCTATACTTTTTCCGGTGTCTTAAAAGTATTATCTGTGGAAGGAAAGCTTTTTATTCAGTCAGACTGTCCGTGCCTCCACATTATGAGGGCGTCCTCCCCATTATTAAGGTAATAGCCTCTGCGGACTCCCTCTGTTCTGAATCCCATTTTTTCATAAAGCTTTATAGCGGCTTCATTTGAACGGCGCACCTCGAGAGTATGATGGCGTATTCCTTCCCCTGATGTAAAATCCAGCATAACGTCCACTATTCCCTGTCCGATTTTTCTGTTTCTGTAGCCCGGCATAACCGCCACATTTGTTATGTGGCCTTCATCCTCTATCCACCACATACCCGCGTAGCCTACCACCTTTTCATCAAGGACCGCCACTATATAAAAGGCTCTGGGGTTTTCCCCCAGCTCGTATATGAGCGAGTCTCTGCTCCAGGGGTCGGGAAAGCACAGTCTTTCTATCTGATAAATGGCTTCCGCGTCTCCGACATCCGCCTGTCTTATTATCATATCAGCCATATGATCATTTCTCCTCTTTCTGCAAGGCGCCTTTTCCCTGAGCCTTTCTCTTCTCCGCCAGACGTCTTTCCGCTTCCGCCACGCGCATATATTCAGGCTGAAGCCTTCCGTAAGGAACTCCGCCTTCCTCCCTGAATATTTTAAGAGCCAGACGCGCCACAGAATCAGCCTTCTGATATCTTACGGCTTCTTTTGCCGTCTCTCTTCCCGCGGGCCTGAGTTTTTCTATTATTTCCCCGCAGGCATCGGTTCCATCGCCTAACATCAATATTCGATCATATTCGGCGACCTTCCCCATAAACTCCTCTATAGTGTAAGGGGCCGCCTTTATTATTTCCTCGGGGAAACCATCCTTTATAAGGTATCCGCCTCCGTAGACCTGACTTCTTCTGGCGTCAAGCACAGGACATATGAGCGCTCCTTCCTCCGCGGCAGCGGCGGCGTTTAAAGCCAGCGCCTCCAGACTTGAAACTCCCACACATGGAATATCAAGCGCCTGAGACAGGGCTCTTGCCGAAGACACTCCTATTCTTATTCCCGTAAAGGAGCCCGGTCCCTTTGATACCGCTATGGCTGCCAGCTCCTTCAGGGTAATTCCCCCCTCATGGATCACCTGCTCTGTCTGAGGCATAAGATTCTGAAGGTGGGAAAATCTGTCCTTCCCCTGAACGTATGATATTACTCCCTTTTCATCGGCCAGAGCCGCTGACGCGAAGGCTCCTGTTGTTTCAAAAGCTAAAATATACATCTGTATATGCGTTCTCCTTCTTTTTCACCGTAGGATATGTGTATTCTCACGGCATCTTCGGGAATAAGCTCTCCTATTTTCTCCGCCCACTCTACTGCGCAGACTCCGTCTCCGTAAAAGTATTCCTCGTACCCCAGCTCGTACATTTCCTCAGGATCGTCTATTCTGTAAACGTCAAAATGATACAGAGGAATCCTTCCTCCCCTGTATTCCTTTACAATATTAAAGGTCGGACTGGTCACCGTTTCCTCTATACCGAGACCTTTAGCAAACGCCTTGGTAAAGGTTGTTTTTCCCGTCCCCAGATCTCCCCTCATGGCTATAACCATACCCGGCGCCGCCATTTGAGCAAGGCTTTGGGCCAGGGCTTCAGTTTCTTCCTGATTTTTCACTCTGAATATTTTCTCTTTCATAACTTATGTAGTATAACACAAATCAAAATGCCGCTCAAGAACAGGCCATCTCCCTTAAGCGGCATAATCAGTCCCTTTGTTGTGTTTTTTCTCAGGCAGCCTTTGAGACGGTATCCCCGTGGAGAAATCCCGATATTCTCTTATAAAGCAGAAATGTTACGAATCCGTTTATTCCCGCTTTTATGGCGTTAAATCCGGCTATAAAAGGCATGAGATCCCATACCACCTGCGCCGGAACTCCCATAAACAGCGGAGTTATAACCATATTGGCTCCTATCATTACTATGACCATGGCAAATATTCCGCAGATAAGAGAAATTACCGCGCCCTTCTTTGTTTTGTTCTTCTTGTATATTATTCCCGCCACCAGCACGAATACGCTTGTGGCTATTATATGCATTATTATGCCGTATACGCCGCTGGCCGCGCTGACGGTGACTCCCTGAACCACAGAGGTTACCACCGTAAGAAGTATTCCGGCTAAAGGGCCGAAGGCAAATGTTCCCATAAGTATCGGAATGTCGGCAGGGTCGTATTCAAGAAATGCTACAGCGGGAAATATGGGAAAATGCACAAAGTACACAAGTACTATTGACACCGCCACCAGCATTCCCATCTTAGCAAGTCTCACCGTTTTCTGATTCATTTCAAATTCCTCCTCGAAGTTTAAAGTATAGATTGTCTCGGGAATCTGTCAGGAGACGGAGTTCTTCTCATAATAAAAGCCCCGGAAAGCTTTTCCAAGGCTCAGGAAATACCCGTCTTAAAATGGGGAATATTTTCTCGTTTCTTCCATCCGGACTGTAACCGTCGGTACGGGATTCTCACCCGTTCAGCCCCGCTTTATAAGCAGGGTTCGCGGACTTTGAGCGCTGGCTCATCACCGCCGGTGAGGACTTTCACCTCGCCCTGAAACAGATCTTCCATCCAGTACATTATACTGTTGCCGCGTCTGGGTGTCAAGGTGTCAGGGAATCAATAATATGGGCTTTTACTTTTTCTCTTCCTTCCTTTCCGGAAGAATTATTCTGTTCTTTCCTTCTTCAGCCGTTTTTCTGCTGTATTCCTCAAGAAGTCTCGATATCTCTGCGCCGGCGGCTTCCACCTCCGCCTGAAACTCGTCGGCCGACACCTTAAAAGCGCCGCTTCCGAAAATTATCATCTGTTCAAGTCTGTCGGAGGTGGCTACCCGCACATGAAAATCGCGGCTCTTTTCATGGGCCGTCCTTTCTATGTACATGTCTGCAGTCTCCGCCTCCCTGGTGTATATTATGTCTATATCTCCCTGCTTTTCCTTATGCCTTTCTCCGCCCTTGACCCTGTAGGCGTCAAAGACCACTATGAGCCTGCATTTTCTGTAGCCCTGATAGTTGGCGAGAATATCTATGAGAGCCTGGCGGGCCGAGTCCATGTTTACCGCCGCCAGCTCCTTAAGCTGTTTCCACGCGAATATTATATTATATCCGTCTACCAGCAGGTACTCTTCAAGGACTCTCGCGGACTTTGGCTCTGTTTTTTTCTTTTCTTCCGAGGAAAGTATTGTCTTTTTGGGAACAAAGGTCTTTTTCTTCTTATTCCTTCCGGAGGTCATTTCAAAGATGCGGTCAAGCTCCTTTTCCTCTTCCTTGGTAAGCCTTCTTTGATTACGGCTGTTTTCATTTTTTCCATCCGCCGTAGACTTCCGGCCCTTCAGATATTTTTCGCCGTCTATGTGAAAGTACTTTCCCGCTTCGTTCCACTTTACGGAAACTCCCGCTCCGCCTCTGCAGAAAATGGAATCCGCCGGATTTTCTCCATCCTTATCGGGATCGTATCCTGTCTCCTCTATAACCCTTTCGCTGTCATGGCATTCTTCATAGCCGTCAAAGATCAGCGAAAGACTTCCCCTCCCCTTTGTATATGAGCTTACCTCCACGGAATAATCCTTCATCTCCTTCACGGGAGCTCTTCCCCGTATCAGAGCTGCCGCCTCCTTTATCTCAGGCTCCGTAAACTCGCCGCTCATTTTGCCTATATCCGACATGGCTCTTCCCGCAGCTTCTGCCGGAATTTTCAGTGTGAAGCTGTACCAGGGCTCCAGAAGAACCGACTCCGCCTTTCTGAGTCCCTGTCTCACCGCCCTGTACACAGCCTGTCTGAAATCGCCGCCTTCAGTATGCTTTAAATGGGCTCGTCCCGCTACCAGAGTTATCTTTATATCCGTTACAGGAGAACCTGTAAGGACTCCCGTATGCTCCTTCTCCCTCAGATGAGTCATTATGAGACGCTGCCAGTTCCTGTCCAGCTCATCCTCACTGCACGCCGAGTCAAATATGAGGCCCTTCCCTCTCTCTGCCGGCTCCATAAGAAGGTGCACCTCCGCGTAATGCCTGAGAGGCTCAAAATGTCCCGACCCTATGACAGGCTTTCTTATAGTTTCCTTATAGGCTATGGAGCCTTCCCCAAAGTCCAGCTCCAGATCAAATCTTTCTCTGAAGATTTTCTTCAGTATCTCAAGCTGCACAGGTCCCATGAGCCTAAGCTGTATTTCCTCTGTCTGTCTGTCCCATACGGCCTGAAGCAGCGGATCCTCCTCTTCAAGCTCCTTTATTCTGAGAAAGCTCTCATGGACATCCGCTCCCTCGGAAAGCAGCACCCTGTAAACAAGGGCCGGCTGGAGAACAGGGCTTTTCCCGGTCCTTTTATGCGCACTTCCTTCCTTTCCCAGCCTCTGACCGGCACAAGTCTTTTTAAGTCCCGCGACAGCGCATATATCTCCTGCTGAAACCGATTCCGCCGTCTCGTATTTTTCTCCCGAATATATCCTTATCTGTTCTGCCTTTTCTCCTTCCTCCTCTTTCCCCGTCGCAGATACCACATCCTTTACCCGGAGAGTTCCTCCCGTTATTTTCATATGGGTAAGACGTGTGTTTCTTTCATCCCTTGTTATTTTATAAACTCTGGCTCCGAAATCCCTGCCGTAGGTTTTGCCCTCTGTCAGACAGTCAAGTCCTTCAAGAAGCTCATCTACGCCCTCAAGTCTGAGGGCGGATCCGAAAAAGCACGGAAATACCTTTCTCTCCGCTACAGCCCTGGCCGCGGCCTCTCTGCTCACGCTTCCCTTTCCAAGATACTCCTCAAGGAGCCTTTCATCGCAGAGAGCCAGCTTTTCTATAAGCTCTTTAGAGGTCTTTCCTTCTGTATATCCCGAAAAGTCCAGACAGCCCTGGTCAAGACTTTCCGCCAGCTCCCGGCTCAGAGCATTTCTGTCAGTTCCTTCCATATCCATTTTGTTTACAAATATGAAAACCGGCACACGATATCTTTCCAAAAGCTTCCACAGTGTCGCCGTATGGCCCTGCACTCCGTCTCTTCCGCTTACTGCCAGTACGGCGTAATCAAGAACCTCCAGGGTTCTCTCCGTTTCAGCGGAAAAATCCACATGACCGGGAGTATCAAAAAGCGTAATTCGCATCCCGTTATATTTCATCACCGCCTGCTTTGAGAATATGGTTATGCCCCTTTCCCTCTCCTGGCTGTCTGTATCAAAAAAGGCATCCCCATGATCTACTCTTCCCTGCTTTTTTATGACTCCCGTTTTATAAAGGAGAGCTTCCGAAAGAGTGGTTTTGCCGCTGTCCACGTGGGCGAGAATGCCTATGACGATATTCTTTTCCCGGCTTTCTTTTCCATGTATTATTTTGTTTTCAGGTGTGTTTCCCATGGAAAACCCCTTTCCGTCATGTAATTACGTCTTTCTGATCATAGCACAGCTGTTTTATCCTCATGGGAGCTCATTATACTTTTTGCTGATTCCCCTGCACTTTTCCACAGGGTATTTTTCTTCGTTCTTTTTTATTTTTCTGAGGATCACTTCCTTGAGATTTAAATCAAGCTTGTCAGCCAGCATGATGCAGTAGGACATAACGTCGGCGATCTCGTCGCTCACTTTACTCCTGTCAGCCTCGCTTCCCCACTGAAAGCATTCTAAAAGCTCTCCCGCTTCTATTGCTACTGACTTTGCCAGATTTTCGGGAGTATGAAATTTTTCCCAGTCTCGGGCCTCGTTAAAATCTCTCAATATCCTCTTTATCTCTT
Source organism: Candidatus Allocopromorpha excrementigallinarum (assembly GCA_018714925.1). Classification (GTDB taxonomy): domain Bacteria; phylum Bacillota; class Clostridia; order Peptostreptococcales; family Anaerovoracaceae; genus Lentihominibacter; species Lentihominibacter excrementigallinarum. The sequence continues at coordinate 28,014 of DVMP01000163.1, read as the reverse complement.
CCATATGCCTCGCTCCCGTCTCAGTCTTTCAGGGCTATGACCTCCACCTCGCACAAAACATCCTTTGGGAGAGTTTTTACGGCGACACATGAACGAGCCGGTTTTTCCGTAAAGAACTCGGCGTACACCTGGTTAAAATCGGCGAAGTCATCCATGTCTCTGAGAAAGCATGTGGTCTTCACCGCCTTTTCAGGAGACGTTCCCGCCTCCTTGAGAACAGCCGCCAGATTTTTCATTACCCTGCAGGCCTGAGTCTTTATATCCTTTCCGTCTATTTCCCCTGTTTCCGGATCAACAGGTATCTGCCCTGAGGTAAAAACCATTCCTCCCGCTGTCACCGCCTGGGAGTAAGGTCCTATCGCGTCAGGGGCCTTTGAAGTGTATATCTTTGTTATATCTGCCATTGCTTTTTCCTCCTGTCTTTATTTCATTTCTCTGAGAAAGGCTTCGTACGCCAGTCTCGCCTCATATATATCCACCTTGCTGGCCACCTCGTAAGGGGCGTGCATATTCTGAACGGCTATTCCGCTGTCTATTACCTCCATACCGTAGTTTGCCAGTATATAGGCTATTGTTCCTCCGCCGCCCTGATCAACCTTTCCAAGCTCTGAAGTCTGGTAGCATATATCCCTGTCATCAAGTATTTTTCTCAGCTTTGCTATATACTCGGGATTGGCGTCGTTGGATCCTGATTTTCCCCTGGCCCCAGTGTACTTGTTAAAGGTAAGTCCCTTTCCGAAATAGGCGCAGTTGTTTTTTTCCATAACCGACGGATAGTTAGGGTCAAATGCGGCGCTTACGTCAGAGGAAAGGACTCTTGACCGGCTGAGGGCTCTTCTCAGAGAAAGCTCGCTGTAGCAGCCCGCTCTGTCCATTACCTCGGCAACAGTGTTTTCAAAGAAGCGGGACTGCATTCCCGTAGCTCCCACGCTTCCTATCTCCTCTTTATCAACCAGCAGGCAGACGCATGTTTTCGCCGGAGTCTCAGAAAGAGCGAATAGCGCCTCGGCCGACGGATAGGCGCACACTCTGTCATCCTGCCCATAGCCTATTATCATGCTTCTGTCAATACCGTAGTCTCTCGCGGCTCCCGCCGGAACCGCTTCAAACTCCGCAGACTGAAAATCCGCTTCTTCCATTCCGTATTTTTCCCTGAGGATATTAAGTATATTTTTCTTTACAGCCTCCTTCTCCTCGCCTTCAAGGGGCATACTTCCCGCCAGTATGTTAAGGTCTTCTCCCTCTACCACCTTGGCGCCTTTTTTCTGAAGCTGATCAGCCGAAAGATGTATTAAAAGGTCTGAAACACCCACTACAGGGTCCTCCTCCCTTTCTCCTATTACCACCTTTACAGATGATCCATCCTTTTTCACCACTACGCCGTGAAGGGCCATGGGTCTTGCTACCCACTGGTATTTTTTCACTCCTCCGTAGTAATGAGTGTCCATCATGGCCAGATCCGTATCTTCATACAGGGGATTCTGCTTAAGGTCCAGTCTGGGAGAATCAATATGGGCTCCCAGTATGTTCATTCCCCCTTCAAAGCCTTCTTTTCCTATATGAAAAAGTGCCATTATCTTATTCATGGCCGTCGCGTAAACCTTGTCTCCCTCCTTAAGAGACTCTCCGCGTTCCATTACCTCCTCAAGGCTTCTGTACCCGAGGCTTTCGGCTCTTTCAGTCACAGCCTCCACACACTCACGTTCGGTTTTGCATCTGCTTATAAAGCTTCTGTATCCTTCGCAGAAGTCAAATACCTCTTGGAGGCCCTTTTCCATATATTTTTTCCACGCTGTCTTTCTTTCCATTTCATACTCCTTTTTTTGGATTTTCATATTACCAGCATAACCCCATCGGGGATTTTTCGCAAGAAAAATCCGGCAGAAGGTAAATAAAACACAAATCTGCCGGACAAAGCCCCGAGTACATATTTGCTTTTAATAAAGATCACCTGCCGCCTTTACCTTTACCCTGTTGGTATTGCCGGCGTAATATGCCAGAGGAACGTCTTCCGCGTCTATTATTTCCACGGTCTCTCTCAGAGCTCCGGCCTCCACAGCCATTTCAACGGCCTCTGCTCTGGCTCTTTCAAGAGCTTCCTCCCGCGGCACCTTATTGTAGTCAACGAGCTTTTCAAAGGTGCCGCTCACCTTTGAAATAGCTGAGCCTATGGCGTTGGCGGTTCCAAAGAAGTCCGGTTTTTTCACGGAGGAGGCCCCCGCCAGCTTTTCCGGAAGTATTACAGATCCTCCCCCTACAAGTATAACGTCCACATCATCCCCCGATACCTTCATGGCGTCTATGGCGTCCTCTGCCATGGACTTTATTTCCTCCATGGCCTTAACGGCAAACTCCCGGGGTATATGGGCCACCTTCCCGCTGTCTCCCAGCTGAGCCATTCCCAGGCGTACCGCTATATCTGTCGCCGTAATAACGTCTCCTCCGAAGATCAGAGCCTTCTCCGTTATTTTATAGCCGACGCTGTCCGGACCCACCGTCACTCTGCCGTCAGGCGTCCGTCTCACTATGGAGCCTCCTCCCAGACCTATGGTTATTACATCAGGCATTCTGAAATTCGTCCTTACTCCTCCTATTGTCACAGCGATACTGGATTCCCGGGGAAATCCCTTCTGAATTACTCCCAGATCTGTGGTGGTCCCGCCTACATCCACTACAAGAGCGTTCTTCATCTTTGAAAGATAGCCGGCTCCTCTTATGGAGTTTGTCGGACCGCAGGCAATGGTCAGCACAGGATATCTGCGGGCCTGCTCCATAGTCATAAGAGTGCCGTCATTCTGGGAAAGATACACATCGGCTCCTGTGATCCCCATTTCCTCCAGGGATTTGGCGAAGCCGCCGGTAAAGCTTTCAGCCACACGGAAGAGAGCGGCGTTCAGTATGGCCGCGTTCTCTCTTTCTATAAGTCCCATGGACCCTATCTCACCGGACAGAGAAACATGCACCTCCTCTCCCAGCTCCTGACGGCATATTTCCGCCGCTCTTGTCTCCTGCTCGTTTCTTATGGTGGAAAAGACACATGAAACAGCTATAGCTTCGACCTTTCCCTTTATCTCCCTGAAAAAGCTCCTCGCCGCATCTTCGTCAAGAGGCGCAAGCTCCTTTCCGTCATACTCGTATCCGCCGCCGATTATTTTTTCCGCTGTTACCGCCGACCTTATGTCGTCATCCCAGTCTGTCATAGGAGGTACTCCCAGTGTTGCCGGAGCGCCGATTCTGAGGAGGGCTACTGAGGCGAGGTTCTTTCTTTCCACAATAGCGTTGGTGCATTGAGTGGTTCCCAGCATGGCCTGACGTATGGAGGAGGGGTCGGTTCCTGATTTTGCCAGTATGGTTTTTATGGCGTCCACAATGCCCTCGTAAATATCCTCCGATGTGGGTCTTTTAACCTCTGCCGCCACCTTCATATTTTCATCTATGAGAACCGCGTCCGTATTGGTTCCTCCCACATCTATTCCCAGCCTATACATTTTTCACTCCTCCTTTGTATCTTTCCTCTACGGGAATATAGTCCGTATCGCAGCCGAAATATTTCGGACCCACCAGCTCCAGGCCTTCAGGGCTTCTCCACATTTCAAAGCATTTCAGTCCCGTTACATATACGCGCTTTCCGTATTTGAGGGCGTCTGTAGTCACAGGCACAAAGGTTTCCGCATCCACAATACATATGAGATCCGGAACCGTCGCCAGTATCTCGCCATCCACACAGGCCAGCAGATTCTCGTTCTGAAACTCCACATACGCCTCCTTTCCCTTGTATTCTCCCATTCCCTCCAGCATGACCTTTCCCAGGTTAAAGGCTCCTCTCGTCTCCCTTAAAACATCGGATATCTTTCCTTTAAAAAGCTTATAGCTTTCCGAAAACTCCATAAAGTGCTCCTCGGGAGTCTTTTCCCCGCAGTCCTTTACGGTTCTTATGGCTTCTCCCAGCCGCTGGCTTCGTGTAACTATATTCTTTACGGCATACTCCTTCATCTGCTTTCCCGTCATAGGATAAAGGGCCACGGAAACCGCTCCGCCGCAGCTCATGGTAACAGCTCTGGCCAGTTCCTCTGTCCATTTGTTTGTTACAGTTTCAAATATTACGCAGTTTCCCTTTTCGTCTGTGAGAGCCATAGGCGAGGCATTTATTCCGCCTATGGTGAAGGTTACCATCTGAAGCTCCGGAAAAGCCCTCCCCATTCCGTCGGCATCCACCAGAGGAACTCCCATTCTGGCGCAGGCCGCAATGGGAAGCATCGAATTCACTCCTCCCGCCTCTATTGGAAGAAAGGCGTAAATTTCTCTTCCGAAAAAACGCGATACCATGTGAAACAGGGTTTCATACTCCCTTTCTCCCACCGCTTTCTCCGCAAGAACCGTAGGCGCTCCCATCATTGCTATGGGCACCACCAGCTCTTCATCGGGAACCTCCTGGGGATCCAGCATGGTAACAGGACCGCATTCCTTTACAGCGCCCATGGCTACCAGCTTTCCTATGTATGGATCTCCTCCGCCTCCCGCGCCGAGAAGAGCCGCTCCAAGAGCTATATCCTCTATATCCTTCAGATCTATTTTACGCATATGCTTTTCCTTTCTTAACTGTATACTTTATGTACTCTGCCTCACTGTCCTCTACCTGGCCGACGCCGTTGCCTCTTCTATGGTCATTTCTCCCTTTCCAGCCAGGGCCGTGTTTCCCAGCAGCCTGTAAAACACCACATAGGCCGCGAAGGCAATGACCACCCCGTCAAGAGCCGGACTGAAGACTGTCAGTATGCCGAGAGTCTCTATGAGAGCAAAGCCTCCTCCGCATATCCAGGCAATTATGCCGATCCAGTTTATTCCTCTCACAGGCTTCCAGTTTTCCGCCTTTCCCCTGCATATTACCCAGTAATCGGCTATTATAATTCCCATTATAGGAGGAACGACAGCCCCTATAATGCTTATGTAGGTGTTAAGAACATCCGCCAGGCCCATTACAGCCATAATGATTCCCAGAACGCCGACAACCATAGTAACCGCCGGCCTGTATCTGTCCTTTACCGAAAACATTTTGCAGGCGGCAAGCCCTGACATGTACGCGTTTCCCGTATTTGTTGTCCACGTGGCGAGAACAAGCACCAGCATGGACACCACAGGAAGACCCAGTCCCGCGAACATGGCTGTTACATCATAATTTCCCGTACCCAGAGCCATTATGGCTCCCACCATTATCATAATGGTGGCGGCAGGCAGAACTCCCAGCACAGTGGCTTTTACCACATCTCCTCTTGACTTGCAGTAGCGTGTATAATCCGAATTACATGTGGCTCCAAGGGCAAAAAGCCCGATAACCGTTGAGATGGCCGCAGGTATGGCCATTGTATTGGAGGTCACGGTATCGCTTATGGCGCTCCAGCCCGCTTCGTTTATGGAGTGAACGGCCCCGTAAACACAAAGAATCAGCAGAAGAGGCACAGCCACATAGTTAAGTATTGTCATCCACCTTACCCCGTAGACGGCCGTTATACACATTACCGCTCCCCAGAGAGTACATGAGGCCCAGAAGGGAAAGGTCACTCCCGACATTTCAAGGAGAGTATTAAAGGCCACCGCGCAGGTAGCTGTCTGCACCGCGAACCAGCCCGCTTCAGCGATAAACACCACCAGAGCCATGGTAAAGTTGGCTCCCGTCATACCGAAGGCTCTCGTGGATGTCATGGAGGAGTTAAGCCCCAGATCGCTTCCCACGATACCTCCCAGCACCATAAGAAGGCAGCAGACGGCAAAGCCTGCCACCGTAACTCCTAAAATCGACGGAACCGTAAGGGTTTCCGCGAATATGCCTCCCACCATGAGCATGGGAATGCATATCATCGTCCCTATCCATATAAAGGCGATTCCCGGCCACCCTCTCTTCTCATGGGCCTGTATCTGGGATATTCCCTTATCCTGACCGGTATTGTTTTTGTTTTCTCCCATAGATTTTCCTCCTACAAAACAGCTCGTTAATGATATGAAAAAATTCTATCTTCCCGGCGGATAAATTTTAACTGTCTTACAGGCAGAAATTATCGCGAATATATTTGTCCTTTAGGCCAAATTGTTTTAAAATATATGAGATAAAGTAAGTGATCTGTATTTAAAAAGGAGAAGTATATGAGTGTCACTGTCTCTGATATTTTAAAGCTGCCGTCTCTGAGAAACGCTGAGGTTATAGCGGGAAAGCGAGGTCTGAGCCGTATCGTTTCCTCCATATCGGTCCTTGAGGCCGTAGATCCTTCTCTTCTTGTGGATGGTCTCTTCAGACAAGGAGAATTTTTCGGCAGCGAGATAGTCATAACCGGCTTTCTCAACTGCACCGAGGATGTGGAAAAGCAGTACGCAAATATAAAAAGGCTGGCGGAGGGCGGGGAGGTCGGTCTTATACTGTTTTATGTGGGAGTGTACATGCCCCGTGTGGACAAACGTCTCATCGACCTGGCCAATGACCTTGACTTTGTCCTTATTCAGATGCCTCCCTACAGGAATCTCCGCTACGGTGAAGTAATAAGCGATGTTATGGAATATATATTTAACGACAGGTCGAAAAACGAATTTATCGCTTCCGATATACTGGCCCGGGTCTCCCGGCTTCCTGAGCATCAGAGAACCATAAGCACCGTTCTCAGAATGATAAGCGACGACATTATGTCATCGGTGATTCTTACAGACAATTCCCACAATACTCTCAACATAGCCCCATGGCCTCAAAGTGTGGAAAAGGAGCTTCTTTCCTGTCTTCCGAGGCTCTACAGGTCGCCTGAGGATACCAGCATCCTCGAGAGCTTCATGCCCGGCTGCAGCGTTTATTCCCTTCCTGTAATCCCGGACAGCGACAGCCCCATGCGTCTTTACATAATAAAAGGAGGCGGTCCTCTCAGCCGAATCCTCAGAAGCCAGGCTGCCGACATAGTCAGAATATGTGTAAACATATGGGGAAAGGGCCATGGCGCTGTAGCCGTCAGAGAGCTTATCCGGTCCATAATACAGGATGACCCTCTTAAAATGCACCGGCTCGCTGATATCTTCCACATTGATATCTCCCAGATACATGAGATGTGGGTTGTTTCGGGAGATGAGCATACAGCAGAGCTTCTCAGAGAGCAGTCCCGGGTTTTCTGCGGCTATCTAAAAAGCTGCTCGGATATAGTTTTTTCAGATGTCTACGAGGACAAGCTCCTTATTTTTTCCAGCACTCCATATTCGGAAAGGGAAGCCCTGCAGCAGGTGGAAAGCTTCCTCACCGAGATTTCTTCTCTGGGACTTTCCGCCACGCTGTCAAGATTCAGCGACCTGCAGAATACAACAGAGGTCCGCGAAGCCTTCCTGAAAAACAACCAGTATCTCGAGGACGCCAGAAGAATATTTCCCACTCGCCGGTGGTTCAGCGGCGGTGACATACGTTTTGCCGGAGAATGCCGCGATCTCATAGCCCGGGGAGAGGATTTCATCGCCCCGTACACTCTCATTTTAAACAGACTTGCCGCCGCCACCGAGGACTGGGACGCCGTGGCTACAGCCGGGGCCTATATGCTGGACACCGGCTGCAGCATCACTCAGACCGCCGCCCTTCTTCACGTCCATAAAAACACCGTCAAGTACCGTCTCAGCGTTATAGACAACCGCCTCGGATACAATCATAACAAGATGCCCGACAACATAAGACTCTACTATGCCATCGCTCTCCACAGGCTTCTGAACTGAAAGGCAAGGCAGACGCGTCTTGCGCCTGCCCTGCCTTTCCACATCGCGGAAAATATCCGGTTTACAGGTCAAACTCCGGATTTACAGCATAGAAGTTGTTTGAATTGAGATTGTCCTGTACGTTTCTCAAAGCCTCGCCGAATCTCTGAAAATGAACGATTTCCCTTTCTCTCAGATATCTTATGGGATCGATGACATCGGGATCGTCCACCATTCTCAGAATATTGTCATAGGTGGTTCTCGCCTTTTGCTCCGCTGCCATATCTTCAGTAAGATCCGTTACGGCGTCTCCCTTTGAAGCAAAGGCCAGAGCGTTAAAGGGGACTCCCGCCGCGGCCTGAGGATAAACCCCTGCCGTATGGTCAACAAAATAAGCTTCAAAGCCCGCTTCCTTAACCTGCTCTATGGTCATATTCCTTGTAAGCTGGTGTATTATGGCGCTTACCATTTCAAGATGAGCCAGCTCCTCTGTACCTATATCGGTCAGAGCCGCCTTCACCTCATCGTAGGGCATGGAATATCTCTGGGAAAGATATCTCTGGGAAGCCCCGAGCTCGCCGTCGGGTCCTCCCACCTGGCTTATGATAAACTTTGCTGTGGCAGGATTGGGATTTTTAATGTTCACCGGGTATTCCAGTCTCTTTTCGTAAGTCCACATAATCTAATCCTCTCCTTCCCAGGGCCACGGGCCCTTTATCCAGGACCATCCGTCCCTTTCAGTGTTCACTCCCGTTATATCCAGCGGGCCGTAATTATCCTCGTATTCCTTTCTGGCTGCCAGATACTCGGCCCGGGCGGTACGCAGCATACCCATGGCCTGCGGGCTTGAGGGCTGGCTGTCAAGATACAGTCCCAGCTCTGTTACAGTAAAGCCCAGCTGCTGTATCCTTCTAAGAAGCTCTGTTTTCGGCGTCATAGCACTCCACCTCCCGCAAAGGGCAGGTCAAGCCTTGGGAAAAGAGTACCCGCCTTTAAGGCTCCCGCCGGATCATAGGTCTGCTCCCATGGCTGCATGGGAACGTATGCCATGGCCAGAGGCCATGTTTCAAAGTCGCAGGTGCGCGGTATGGGGCTTCCCTGAACCGGGCAGCATGGATAGCCGGAGGAAGGGCCGTCGCCGCATTCTCCGCAGTATATTGTTACGCCTCCTGAGAGGCTTTTATTGCAGTTCAAAATAAAAACTCCTTTCACATTGGTATAATACATAATATGAAAGGAGTCTTTCCTTTGACATGGGTATTCTGTTATTAGGCTTTCATAGTTGTTCCTAAAGCCCTTTAAGATAATTTATCTCTTCCCCGGTCAGCTTTCTGTAATGGCCCTCCATGAGCCTTCCCAGCCTTATATCTCCTATGGCTGTCCTCTTAAGCTCTATGACCCTGCTTCCCACGGCGGCGAACATTTTTCTCACCTGCCTGTTCTTTCCCTCGTGTATTTTTATTTCCACCACAGCGTAGGTTTTCATCTGCCTGACCACCCTCACCTTGGCCGGGGAAGTGACAAAGCCTCCTATGTCAACGCCCCTTCTCAGCTTTCCTATTCTTGCGTCTGACATGATTCCTTTTACCTTTGCCACATAGGTTTTATAAACCTCGTGCTTGGGATGGGTTAGAGTATAGGTCAGATCCCCGTCGTTGGTCATAAGGAGAAGCCCCGATGTATTATAGTCGAGTCTTCCCACGGGAAAAAGCCTTTCCGGAATATCGGCTACCAGCTGAGCCACTGTGGCTCTGTCCATTTCATCATTCATGGAGGTAATATATCCCTCGGGCTTGTTGAGGGCAATGTAGACCTTTGGGGCGGAGGCCTCTATTCTCCTGCCGTTTACGGATACGGTCTCCCCCTCCTTTACGTCGTAGCCAAGCTCCTTTACTACGGCTCCGTTTATTTTAACATTGCCGTTTACTATAAGCTCGTCCGCCTTTCTTCTGCTGCATACGCCGGCGGATGCGATATATTTGTTAAGTCTCATATCAGCGTCCTTTCATTACTACCCTATGATTTTATCATATCGTCGTTATTTTCCCAAGACAAATCCCTTTTTAGGTATTATAATAACTGTTATAGATCAGAACAGGAGAAAACACCATGAACGACAGATTTTACAAGCTTAAGCTGCAGCTGGATTCTCTGGCTGTATTTTCCCAGATAAAAAAGGACCCTGTAATCAGGAAGCTTCGAAGGCTTCTGAAGGCCCTGTGCGCAAATGACACGGAAGCCGCCGTGGCGGCCTGGGGCTCCTTTGCGGCGGCGCTGCTGCCCCACACCGCCAGCCTTACAGAGTATGTAAAGAGCAGGGTAATGGAGGACGATAATTTCTACGTAAAGGAAAAGGCCTCCGGGCGCCCTACGGACAGAGAGGCTGATGAGGCCGCCCGCCGGGAGATAGACATCCTTCAGAATGTATGCGCTTTTTCCTCCCAGGATGCGGCGGATGCCATTGATTATGACGGATATCTTCCCTCCTGGCGCACGGAAGCCTCAGACCTTCACCGTGATTTCGCGGAAAAGCTGGAAAGCATCGGACGCACCGGCTACGGTATATACGCCAGGTACTCCTTTTTCAGAGTGGATCAGGGCAGCATAGTACCTGTGGCTCATCCTGACTTTCAGCCCCTTGAAAGCCTTTTCGGCTACGAAAGGGAAAGGAGTCTCATAATAAAAAACACCCGTGCCCTTATTGACGGCACAGGCGCCAGCAACATGCTTCTCTACGGAGACGCCGGCACAGGAAAAAGCTCCTCTGTAAAGGCTGTGGCAGCTCATTTTGCTCCAGAGGGTCTCAGAATAATAGAGGTGAAAAAAAACCAGCTGTATCAGATACCGGCTCTCATGGAGGAGCTGTCCTCCAATCCTCTTAAATTTATCCTCTTTATAGATGATCTCAGCTTTTCGGGTAACGATGACAATTTCTCTGCTCTTAAGGCCACCCTCGAAGGAAGCATCTCAGGCTGCGGCGACAACTGCGTCATATACGCCACCAGCAACAGAAGACACCTGGTTAAGGAAACCTTTGCCGACAGAGCGGGGGATGAGCTTCATTTAAACGACACCATGCAGGAGACCATGAGTCTCGCGGCGAGATTCGGACTTGCCATTACCTTCCAGAAGCCTGACAAGGAGGAATACCTGTCCATTGTAAAAGCTCTGGCCCGTGAATACGGCATAGAGATGGATGACCATGAGCTCTTCAGAAGGGCCGAGGCTCACGCCATAAGAAAAAACGGAAGAAGCCCGAGAACCGCGAAGCAGTTTATCGAGCTTCTTAAAATAGGTATATAGCTACTGCTTTAATGCTTTATACAGCCCTTGGGCAGCCTCTGTGAGGCTGCTTTTTTCATTGGGCAGCTCGCCGTCAATTACCTTTTCCAGAAGCTCCTCCAGCAGTCTTCCCACAAGAGGCCCCTCTTTTACTCCAATCGCCTTTATATCATCACCCTTGAGAGCCATCTGATCAAGACTGTAGCAGTCTCCTCCGGCTGTGATTTCCTCTATCATCCGCCCAACCTCATCAAACTTTTCAAGAAGAGGTCCGCTGGCGTTTCCCGTGGCTATGTTATCAGCCTTTTTAACGGCCAGTATTTCAAGAAGTATGCCGGGAGTAAATTTTCTCATCAGCTCCTTAATAAGTCTTTCGTTTCTGTGAAACATAAGGTCATGGTTTCTCACAAGGAGGCTCACTCTCTCCGTTGTAAAGGCGTCGACCTTCATTCTTCGCAGGAGTATTTTCACCATTTCTCCTCCCTTTTCCCCGTGCCCCTGAAAATGTCCTCTTCCCAGGTCCTCATGACAGTATGTCTGTGGCTTTCCTATATCGTGGAGCAGAGCCGCCAGCTTCATGTACTCTCTGTTTTTCTCTGTAGTCTCCACTGCCTCCATGGCTCTTATACAATGCTCCAGAACATCGTATCTGTGGTACCGGCTCCTCTGATCAAAGCCCTTCATGGCTTCCAGCTCCGGCATGAACACTCCTATAATATCCGTATACTTTCTCACCGCTTTTCCGGCGTCTTTTCCCGTCACAGTCTTTCTGAACTCCGAAAAGAGCCTTTCCGCGGAGATCCTGCTGAGAAGCTTCCTGTTTTCAAAGGCAGCCCTTTCTGTTTTTTCCTCCAGTGAAAAGCCCAGAACAGAAGAAAATCTCACGGCCCGCATTATTCTCAGTCCGTCTTCTCGAAACCGCTCTCCCGCGTCTCCTACTGCCCTTACAGTTTTTCCTTTAATATCGTCCCTTCCTCCGAAAGGATCCTCCAGCCGTCCTCTTATGTCCATGGCCATGGCGTTCATGGTAAAGTCTCTCCGCCTCAGATCCTCCTTAAGAGAGCCTATAAACTCCACCTTATCGGGATGGCGGCAGTCTCCGTATACGCCGTCGCTTCTGTAGGTGGTTATTTCGGCACGGCCTCTGTCCTCGGGCATTATTACCGTTACCGTGCCGTGGGCTATGCCTGTATCGACTGTTTTCCATCCTCCGAAAGTCTTTTTTACCTCCTCCGGAAGAGCATTGGTGGCAATATCTATATCCCCTGCGCCCGCTGTCTCCCCCGAAAAGCATTCCCTTACACAGCCTCCGGCGAAATAAGCCTCATATCCTGCCTTTTCCAGAATTTCCAATATGATCTTTTCAGGTCTTTCCGTAAGCTTCATCATATTTATGATTATACTTCATTGCCGGCTTATTTGCCATGGCGTTTTTCATATGGTATTATTAAGAAAAAATGCAAAGGACTGTGAAAAACTATGGAAAATCAGGCGCTATATATATCAAAGCTCAGGCGGCACAGAAGAAGCCTCCATATGATACCTGAGCTGGACAGGGAGCTGCCGGAAACGAAAAAATATCTTCTTTCGGTGCTCGAAAGCCTCGACTGCTCTCTGACCTTCATGTGCGGCTCCGGAATATGCGCTTTCTTCGACATGGGACAGAAGGACACCTTTGCCTTTCGTTCAGACATGGACGGGCTCCCCATAGAAGAAAAAAATATATGCGAATATGTGTCTCTCCACAGAGGAAGGATGCACGCCTGCGGTCACGACGGCCACATGGCCATGACCCTTGCCCTTGGAGAATACGTGAACAGCCGCGCCGGTCTCAATCACAATGTGCTTCTAATATTCCAGCCCGCCGAGGAGACCCTGGGCGGCGCCGAGGAAATATGCAGAACAGGAATACTGGAAAAGTATAATGTAACAAGAGTTTTTGGAATTCACCTGTGGCCCTTTAAGGAAAAATCGGTCATAGCTTCAAAGCCCGGAGCCTTTATGCCCAGATCCGCGGAAATAAACCTGCACATCCGCGGAAAGGCCGCTCACGGAACCGCTCCCTATGAGGGGAATGACGCCCTTTATATAAGCGCCTCCCTCATAAGAAGCATATATACGGAGCATTCTCAAAGACCGGGAGCCATACCCCACTTTCCCCGGGGGACAGGAGATATACCGACGGCTCCCCCTGCAGCTCCCGATGAAAGAACTCTGATCCACTTCGGAAAAATGGAAAGCGGCTACGCCAGAAATGTGGTTTCCGATTACTCCCACATACTGGGCACTGTGAGAGCCTTCAGCGACGAGGATTTTAAGGAGATAACAGATCTCATAAGAAGCTGCTGCCGCCGGATAGAGGCTGAATACGGCTGTCAGGTGGAGTTTACTCACAGCAGCGGCTATCCGCCTGTTGTTAATAACAGGGAGCTTTACAGAGAAATCCATCCTGTACTTGAGGCCCTTCCTTCCTATGAGGAAATGGAGCTTCCTCTCATGATATCAGAGGACTTTTCCTTTTACGGACTTTACGCTCCCGCCGTATTTTTCATTCTTGGTACAGGGACAGGCATTCCTCTCCACAGCAGCGATTTTGACTTTGACGAGGATATACTTGCGGCGGGGCTTGAGCTTTATATCAGGCTTTTAGGCTGACAGAGAAAGGATTTGTTTACCATGTACAGGATTTTTATTGTTGAAGATGATGAGGTTATAGGGAAAGAAATAGCCCGCCGCCTTGAAAGCTGGGGCTTTGAGGCACGTCTGTGCGATGACTTCAGAGATGTCGTCGCACAGTTTATAGCATGGGATCCTCAGCTTGTCCTCATGGATATATCCCTTCCTTTTTTCAACGGCTACCACTGGTGCGAGGAGATAAGGAAAATATCAAAGGTGCCTGTAATGTTCATTTCCTCTGCCGGGGATCACATGAATATAATCATGGCCATAAATATGGGAGCCGACGATTTTGTCACAAAGCCCTTTGACATGGATCTGCTCCTCACCAAGGTTCACGCTCTCCTTAGACGATCCTATGACTTTAACGCCTCCCACTCGGGAATCTTCCAGCACAGAGGCGTTCTTCTCAATTCCTCGGCCGCGACCGTTACCTTTGGCGACAAAAAGGCCGAGCTTTCAAAAAACGAGAACAGAATACTCTCCACGCTGCTGGAAAACAAAGGCCGCACGGTTTCAAGGGATACCCTTATGAACAAGCTTTGGGAAACCGACTCCTTTGTTGATGAAAACACACTCTCCGTTAACGTGACAAGGCTCCGTAAAACCCTCGCCTCCATAGGGATAGACGACCTTATAAAAACAAAGAAAGGCTTAGGTTATATTATAGAATGAAAATCAAATCCGCGGGACAATGCATCCTTCTATATATAAAAAGCAGGCTGGGGGTTTTCGCCCTCTTTTTATCCTTTGTTCTCATTTTCGCCTTTATCTTCAATCTCTACAGTCTGTCTCAGGACGCTGTCATATACGCTTCCCTGCTCTGCGCCTGCCTCGGCTTTGTGGCCGTCTTTGTGGACTTCATACGATTTTTCTCAAGACACAGAACACTAATGCTCATAGACAAAACCATAGGAATAACCTTAAACGGTCTTCCCGAGCCGGCAAATCCCATTGAGTCGGATTATCAGAAGCTTCTCTATGATCTCTTTTCCGCCCAGAACCGGCTTATCTCGGAAAACGAAGAGGCCAAAAGCTATATGTCCGATTACTACACCATGTGGGTTCATCAGGTAAAGGTGCCTATATCGGCCATGCGCCTTCTCATGACTGAAGAGGAAAGAAACTCTCCCCTGGGCGCAGAGCTTTTTAAAATCGAGCAGTACGTTGAAATGGCTCTTTCCTATGTACGCCTTGAATCTGAGACCACAGACTATGTGTTTAAAGAATATTCCGTCCTCACCATTGTGCGACAGGCTGTAAGAAAGTACGCGCCTCTCTTTATAGCGAAAAAAATAAAGGTAAATATAGCCCCCATGGATATAAATGCCGTAACAGACGAAAAATGGCTTCAGTTTGTCATAGAGCAAATACTTTCCAATTCTCTTAAATATACGAAAAAGGGTTCTATTTCCATATACGCGGTTCAGCCTCAGACTCTTGTTATAGAAGATACCGGCATAGGCATCGCCCCCGAGGATATATCGAGGCTTGGGGAAAAGGGCTTCACAGGATACAACGGACGCACAGATAAAAAATCAACGGGACTCGGGCTCTACCTGTGCAAAGAAATACTTAAACGCCTTTCCCACACCATGAAAATAGAGTCGGCTCCCGGCCGGGGCACCAGGGTTTTCATAGACCTGTCAAGACGCCGTATGGTAAGGGAATAGATTCCAACCTTTCAAAACTGAAAGATTTACTGCTGTTATGAAAGACAGATCTATGGCACTGTCTTTTTTTCTTTGATATCATTTTCCTGTCAGAAAAAAGGGGAAAGGCGCAAGCGCCGCGGCACGCCTTGGCCTTATGACTTAAGGAGGAATGAAAAATGGCTGTTTTAGAAGTCAAAAATCTTAAAAAAATATACACCACACGGTTTGGGGGCAGCAGCGTCCAGGCCCTCAGCAATGTAAGCTTTTCCGTTGAAGAGGGCGAATATGTGGCTGTAATGGGTGAATCAGGCTCGGGAAAAACTACTCTGCTGAATATACTGGCCGCCCTTGACAAGCCTACAAGAGGACAGGTGCTCCTTGAAGGAAAGGATATAACCACCATAAGCGAAAAGCAGATCTCCGCCTTCAGGAGAAACAATCTGGGCTTCGTGTTCCAGGATTTCAACCTTCTGGACACCTTTAACCTTATGGACAATATATTTCTGCCTCTCGTTTTATCAGGCAAAAAGTATCAGGAGATGAACAAGCTCCTAAAGCCTCTGGCAGCCAAGCTGGGTATATCCGATATACTTTACAAATATCCATACGAGGTTTCCGGAGGACAGAAGCAGAGAGCCGCTATAGCCAGAGCCCTGATAACCTCTCCAAAGCTTGTCCTTGCCGACGAGCCTACAGGAGCTCTGGATTCAAGGGCTGCCGATGATCTTTTAAGGCTCTTCAGTGATATAAACCGTGACGGTCAGACCATAATAATGGTAACCCACTCTGTAAAGGCTGCCAGTCACGCCGGAAGAGTTCTCTTTATCAGTGACGGAACCATTTTCCATCAGCTGTACAGAGGCACCTCCACCAATGAGGCTATGTTCCAGAAAATATCCGATACACTCACTGCTATGGCGACTGGTGGTGGTTTCAATGGTTAAGCTTTATCCGGGAATGGCCTTTACAAACATGAAGAGCAGCCGAAAGACCTATATTCCCTATATAATATCATGTATCATAACCATAGCCATGTTCTACATTGTAAGCTCTCTTGCCGGAAACAGCGGACTTTCAAATCTCTGGGGAGGAGAAATGATACAGTCCTATATGAGCATCGGTCAGTGGATAGTGGCGCTCTTTGCCGTAATATTCCTGTTTTATATAAACAGCTTCCTGATGAAACGGCGTACCAGAGAATTCGGCCTCTACAACATACTGGGCCTTGAAAAGAGACACATAAGCAAGATTATAGGCTTTGAGACCCTCTATACCTTTATAGTCTCCATGGCTCTGGGCATAGGAGCGGGTATAGTGCTGGACAAGCTGATGTATCTAATAATACTGAAGATGCTGGGCGCTTCCATCCCTATGGGGTTCTACGTATCGGCGGTGGGAATATTCTCCTCTCTCATTCTCTTCGGAGCTATATTTCTGCTGATATTCCTCAACTCAGTGAGACATATCAGAGGAGCCAAGCCGGTGGAGCTTCTCCGGAGCGAGTCGGCTGGAGAAAAGGAGCCTAAAGCCAAGTGGGCGCTGGCGGTTCTCGGAGCAGCCTGCCTTGCCGCCGGCTATATTATAGCCATTACCACCGAAAATCCCGTTTCAGCCTTCGCCTACTTTTTCGGAGCCGTAGGCCTGGTAATCGTCGGCACCTATATGCTTTTTACGGCCGGCAGTATCGCTCTGCTGAAGCTGCTTAAGAAAAACAGGAATTACTACTATAAATCAAAGCACTTTGTCAGCGTATCCGGGATGATGTACAGGATGAAGCGAAACGCCGTCGGACTGGCCAACATATGCATTCTTTCCACCATGGTGCTGGTAACTGTTTCCGCCACCATATCAATATACGCGGGAATGCAGGAGTCTATAATGAACAGATATCCCAGCGAAATATGCGTATCCGCTCAGGCTGACGAGCCTAACTTTGACGAGGCCGTAAAAATAACGGAGGACGCCTTTGCCCGTGAGGGGCTTGAGATGGAAAATCAGACGCGATACAGGAGCCTTACCATATCTGCTGTAAAGGAAGGCAGTGAAATGGTTACAGACACCTCCCGCTACGAAGGACTCTCCTCCTTTGACGCCTATAACAGACTTATGAATCTGGTATTCGTTCCTCTGGAGGATTACAACACCTGCATGAACATGCACCAGGTTCTCAATGAGGGAGAAATACTGGTATACTCCAACAGACAGGAGGTCAAAGAGGATGAGCTTGAAATATTCGACTGTAGCTTTAAAATAAAAAACACTCTCAGCTCCTTTATGAAAAACGGCAGCGCTGCCGCCAACATAACCAACAGCTATTTCATAGTTGTAAAGGATATGTCTGTAATAGAAGAGCTTTATGAAGCCAACGCGGCTTCATACGGAGAAAACGCCAGCGATATAGTCATAGATTACATGGCTGATGTAAAGGGAGATAGTGAGGAAAACAGGGATAATATAATGGCGGCCTATGAAAACACGCTGCCGCAGCTTGAAAACCTTATAGACACAAAGGGCTTTCATGGAACCATTGAGTGCCGTACCGCCCAGGAGGACAGCTTTCACGATACCTTCTCAGGCCTTTACTTCCTGGGAACATTCCTTAGCCTCCTCTTCACCATGGCGGCCATATTGATAATGTATTACAAGCAGATAACAGAGGGCTACGAAGACAAGAAGCGCTTTGAAATCCTTCAGAACGTGGGAATGAGCCACAGAGAGGTAAAGCGCACCATAAACTCTCAGGTGCTCACAGTATTCTTCCTGCCTCTAATAACGGCAGGTGTGCATGTGGCCTTTGCCTTCCCGTTTATATTCAGAATCCTCATGCTGCTGAACTTCTTCAATATGAAGCTTTTCGCCCTGTGCACCGCGGGAACCTTCCTGGCCTTCGCTGTTCTATATGTTATCGTCTACAAGCTTACGGCCAGACTTTACTACGGAATAGTGAAGAAATAAAAAGAAATTACCAAACAATAGTATAACCCTTGAGAAAAGGTGGAGAAACGCTGAGCTTTCAGCAAATCTTCACCTTTCTCCATTTGAAATAATCATTCTTTTATGGTACTCTTGTCCTATGCTTGGTTATGTGAAAATAGACAAGGGCGAACTTAAGGTTCGGGAATACGAGGTGTACTGCGGATATTACTGCGGGATCTGCAAATCCATCGGAAAAAGGTACGGCCAGATACCGCGGATGGTTTTAAGCTACGACGCCGCCTTTCTTGCTCTTACCCTGGCGTCTCTCGACAGGGAGCCCGACCTGCCTTCTCAGGAGCACTGCATCGCCCATCACATACAGAAAAAAACCGTAATAAGAAACAAAGCCATAGATTACGCCGCTGACGTAATGCTTATTCTGGCATGGTACAAGATCCTTGACGATGTAAAGGATGAGGGGAAATTTTCAGCCAGGGCCGCTTCACTGGCCTTCAGACGTCTTCGCAGAAAGCTCCTGAAAAAATACCCTCAGCTCTGCAGCTCCGTAGAGACACGGCTGAAGGAGCTTTCTCTTCTCGAAAGGGAAAACTGTCCCAGCCTCGACGCGGCGGCGGAAGCCTTTTCCATGATAATGGAAACCCTTTTCGTTTTCGGCATAAAAACTTTGTACGGCGACGCCTCCTATGAAGACTGGCGCTCGGTTTCCCGGGAGGAGGATCTCACCTCGGCTCAGCTTCTGGCAAAGCTGGGATACCACATGGGAAAATGGATATATCTTATAGACGCCGCCGATGATATTGAGGAAAACATAGAATCAGGAGCGTATAATCCCCTTCTTTTCCGCTTCCGCTACGAAAGGGATAAGGAATCTGCCGAGGAATTCAGAGCCCGCATAGAGGAGCCTTTAAGGTTCAATCTCTTTCAGAGTCTGGCTATGACGGGCAAATGCGCCGGGCTACTTGATATTAGGAAAAATAAAGGTATAATAGAGAATGTGATCTATTTCGGCATGAACAGGAAAACCGAAGAGGTCATATCCATAAAAGAAAAAGGAGAAGCAGATGAATCCATATGAAGTGCTGGGAGTCTCCGAAGGAGCCTCCGAAGAAGAAATAAAGAAAGCCTATAAGGAGCTTGTTAAAAAGTATCATCCCGATCGCTATCAGAACAATCCTCTTTCGGACCTGGCTGAGGAAAAGCTTCAGGAGATTAACGAAGCCTACGATATGCTCATGAAGGGACAGGGCCGAAGCGGAGGAGGCGTGGGATCAGCCGACTACGCTCAGGTAAGAAGACATATAGATTCCGGTAATCTCAGAGCAGCCGAAAAAATACTCAACAGCACACGGGACCGAAGCGCGGAATGGTTCTTCCTGTCCGGTATGCTTTCCTACAGAAAGGGCTGGTATGACGATGCCGTAAACAAGCTTCAGACAGCTACCAGCATGGATCCCAACAACATAGAATACAGTCAGGCCTACGGGCGTATTATAAATATGGGCGGACAATACCAGAATCAGGCTTACGGCAGAGGCTACGGCAGAAACGACGACATGTGCTGCCAGGCTCTTCAGTGCTACATATGCTTTGACTGCTGCTGCGACGCCATATAAGGATCACGAAAAGCTTAAGCCGCTGCCCTATACAGGCGGCTTTCTCTTTAGTTAACTGTAAAAGGAGTGTAAATTGAAACAGACGAAAACTTCCAGGCTGGCTCTGGGCGGTATATGCCTTGCCCTTACCATAGTCTTTATGTTCGCCGGTTCCATAGTGCCGGGAATAGAACTCACTCTCTTTGCCATAAGCTCTCTGTTTACGGCTGTAATGATTCTTGAAACCGATGTAAGGGGCGGACTCATACTCTTCGCCGGGGCCTCCATACTGGGACTTATTCTCGTTCCCAATAAGGTGGCGGCTCTGCCTTACGTGTTTTTCTTCGGATATTACGGTATTCTCAAGTTCTACATAGAAAAGCTGCCTAAGGCTGTGCTTCAGATAACCGTAAAGGTTCTTTTCTTCGCCGCCGTAATGTGCGCGGGGCTTCTGGGCTTCAGGGAGCTGCTGTTTGCAGGGATCGACCTCCCTAACGCGCCTGTGGCCGTGCTTATTATAGGTGGAGTAGTGATTTTAACGCTGTACGACTATATATATACCCTTATCATCAACTTCTACATACACCGAATCAAAAACAGGGGAATGGACAACATGAAGCTCAGCTGAGTAAAATCAGGAAACAAAAATAGGAGCAGCCGCACTAACGCTTTTTATTCGTTAATGCGGCTGCTCCTTTAGTTCTACTTTGCTGAATATGTCAGCTTTTCTCCGTCGCTGTCTATTATAACATCGTCTCCGTCCTTTACAGTACCCTTTATAAGCTCTCCCGCCAGCTCTGTCTCCACGTTACGCTGGAGGAATCTCTTAACGGGTCTTGCTCCGTAAGCGGCGTCGTAGCTTTCACCGGCGATGTATTTCTTGGCCTTATCCGTAAGGGTAAGGGTTATGTTTCTCTCTTCAAGACGCTTTTCTATATCCTTCATGGATATGTCTATTATCTTGACTATCTGGTCCTCTGTAAGAGGCGAGAATACTACTATCTCGTCTATTCTGTTGAGGAACTCAGGCCTGAAGTATTTCTTTGTCTCATCCTCTACCTTCTGTTTAACCTCAGGGCTTACTGTGCCGTCCTTGCTGATACCGTCTATAAGGTAGTTGCTTCCTATGTTGGAGGTCATTATTACTATGGTGTTTTTAAAGTCAACTGTTCTTCCCTGGTTGTCAGTCAGCCTTCCGTCGTCAAGAAGCTGAAGGAGTATATTAAATACGTCGGGATGGGCCTTTTCTATCTCGTCAAATAGTATTACGCTGTAAGGCTTTCTTCTGACAGCCTCTGTAAGCTGTCCGCCTTCATCGTACCCCACGTATCCCGGAGGCGCTCCCACAAGTCTGGACACTGAGTGCTTTTCCATGTATTCGGACATATCTATACGTATCATGTTCTTTTCGGAATCAAAGAGGGCTTCTGAAAGAGCCTTTGCCAGCTCTGTCTTTCCCACTCCCGTAGGCCCCAGGAAAATAAAGGATCCTATCGGTCTGTTCTCATCCTTGAGTCCTGCTCTCGCTCTCAGGACGGCTTCGGCCACAGCCTCAACTCCCTCTTCCTGTCCTATGACACGCTTGTGCAGTATTTCAGGAAGCCTCAGAAGCTTTTCTCTTTCGCTTTCGACCAGCTTGCTTACAGGTATTCCCGTCCAGCCGGATATTACCTCGGCGATTTCCTCTTCAGTTACCTCCTCCTTAAGAAGTCTTCCTTCCTTGCCGTCTGTCTCGTCGGCCTTTTGCTTTTCCTCCTCAAGCTTTTTCTCAAGCTCCGGCAGAGTTCCGTATTTAAGCTGAGCCAGCTTTTCAAGATCGTAATTTCTTTCAGCCTCTTCCATCTGATGCTTTACGTCTTCAATCTGCTGCTTGAGGGCCTTTGACTGGGTTATGGCCTTCTTTTCTCCCTCCCACTGAGCTCTCATGGAGTTGCTCTCATCCTTTAAATGGGAAAGCTCCTTTTCCAAGGTTGCCAGTCTTGCCTTTGAGCCGGCGTCGGTTTCCTTGCCAAGAGCCTGTTTCTCTATTTCAAGCTGCATTATCTTTCTCGATATTTCATCGAGCTCTGAAGGCATACTGTCTATTTCCGTCCTTATTCTGGCGGCGGCCTCGTCCATAAGATCTATGGCCTTGTCAGGCAGAAACCTGTCGCTTATATACCGGTCGGAAAGAGTCGCGCAGGCTATAAGGGCGCCGTCTGTTATCCTTACTCCGTGATGTATCTCAAATCGCTCCTTAAGACCTCGCAGTATGGATATGGTATCCTCAACAGTAGGCTGATCAACCATTACCTTCTGGAATCTTCTTTCAAGAGCCGCGTCCTTTTCAATGTACTTTCTGTACTCGTCAAGGGTCGTCGCTCCTATGCAGTGAAGCTCGCCTCTCGCCAGCTTAGGCTTGAGCAGGTTTCCGGCGTCCATGGCTCCTTCGCTCTTGCCGGCTCCCACTATGTTGTGAATCTCATCTATAAAGAGTATTATCCTTCCTTCGGATTTTTCTATTTCATTGAGAACAGCCTTAAGTCTCTCCTCAAATTCTCCTCTGAACTTGGCTCCCGCTATAAGCGCGCCCATATCGAGGGCGAATATGGTCTTGTCCTTAAGTCCCTCCGGTACGTCTCCGTTGAGTATTCTCTGAGCCAGACCTTCAACCACGGCTGTTTTTCCCACTCCCGGTTCTCCTATAAGAACAGGGTTGTTTTTTGTTCTCCTGGAAAGTATCTGTATGGTATGTCTTATTTCGCCGTCCCTTCCTATTACAGGATCCAGCTTTCCGTCTCTGGCCATTTCCACCAGATCTCTTCCGTATTTATTTAAAGCGTCGTAGTTTTCCTCAGGGTTCTGGCTGGTAACTCTCTGGTTCCCTCTTACTTTATTGAGAGCATCCAGGAATTTATCCCTTGTTATTCCGTATTTTTTCAGCAGGGCCGCTGAAGGCGTGTTTCTCTCATCGAGAAGAGCCATATAAAGATGCTCAACGCTCACATACTCATCCTTCATCTTCTCCGCCTTTTTCTCGGCGTTTAAGAATATCTGCTGAAGTCTTCTTGTGGAATACATCGACTCAGCGCTTCCCGACACCTTTGGAAGCTTGTCGATTTCAGCCTCCAGGGCTCCTATCATCTCTCCCGTGTTGACTCCCATGAACTTAAGAAGCTTGGGAATCAGACCATCCTTCTGCATGAGAAGGGCCAGATGGAGATGTTCTCCGTCTATCTGCTGATGTCCTTCCTCTATTGCTATATTCTGGCAGTCTATTATAGCTCCCTGGGCGTTTTCAGTATATTTATCTATATTCATGATCACTCACCTCCGATTTGTTCAAAATTCATATCAGGTATTTTTTGATAAAAATTTCCCTTTTATCCCATTACCTGAATATATTTTAACTCTGCCAAAGATGAAAGTCAACACTTTTTTAGCACTCACCTTAAAAGAGTGCTAACAATTTTTGAAAAGCGCCTCGTACTTTTTAAGTATGGCCTTTATCTGATCGTGAGGTATGGCATATGTTTTATTGAGATTTCTCCCTTCCATAGTTTCCGCCGCCACCATAGCATTTAAAATAGCCTCTTCCACTGCCTGAACAACAGCTCTGTAAAAAGGATCTATCTGTTCGTCAGAGAGCATTTCAACTGTCACCGTGTCTTTGCTGAATGCTCCGGGATTGGCTGTGGAAAAAGCCAGAAAAATATCTCCCGAACCATTCTGGCATCCGGAGCCGAGACTGCCGATGCCCAGAGGAACTCTTTTACACATTTTAGAAAGCTGCCATGGCATCATCGGCGCGTCTGTCGCCACTATAACTATTATTGATCCGTCTCCTGCTTTTGGCGCCAGCCCGGGGAGCTCCTGCTCAAAGCCAGCTATTTCCTTTCCAAAGGGAATTCCCTTAATTCTGAACTCATCTCTGGTCCCATGGTTTGCCTGTACCAGAACTCCTACAGTATATTCCTTGCCTGGAATATCTTTAACCACCCTTGAGGAAGTTCCCGTTCCTCCCTTGAAGCCATGGCATCTCATTCCCGTTCCGCCGCCCACGTTACCTTCCTCCACCGGGCCGCCGTGAGCATTTTCGAGAGCAGCAAGGGCATGCTCTTCCTTTATCTTAAATCCGTTTATATTGTTGAGTACGCCGTCAAAGGTTTCCCCCACCACAGGATAGAAAAACGCCATCCCCGGCACCTCCTTATTGTCCTTTATCAGCGGATAAAAATAATTGTTCTCTATCATCCACTTTGACGCCGCTTCTCTGACGACTCCCACACTGTGGGTATTTGTTATCATAATCGGGCCGTGAAGAAATCCCGAATCATCTATCCAGTGAGTTCCCGTAAGCTCGCCGTTGCCATTGAGATCGTGTCTTCCCGCGAACACTGCGCTCCTGCTTTTTCCTCTCGGAAGAACTGCCGTAACACCTGTTCTTGCAAAATCATCCGCAGGTGCAGTATCTTTCGCGGACTCTCCCCTGATTAAAGTGGTGTATCCTACCTCTACTCCTTCCACGTCTGTAATGGCGTTATTGACTCCGCATATTCCTTCAAAAGGGATACCCAGATCCCTGGCTCTTTTCTTCATTTTAAAATCACCTTTCCTTTCATATAAATCCTAAGCTTTCTCCCCTTGCAGCCGTTAGAATATATCATCAAATCCTTCTGTGGAGTATTCCTCTCCGTTCTTTTTCTTCGCGAGGGCCTTCAGAAGCCTGCCATGCTTTACACGATTTATAGGGAATCTTATCATGAGTATCAGTCCTATAAGCAGGAACACTCCCGGAACTGCCGTAAGGAGAGTATTTATGCCTACCTGGACCTGAGCCGACTGAACTTCAAGTGCGGCGTTATATCCTATTACTGCAAGTCCCATTCCCGCTACCCAGCCTCCGATAGCGTACCCCAGCTTCTGACAGAAGGTAAAAAGTCCTATAATGCTTCCGCTCATATTTTCTCCATGCTGAAACTCCACAACCTCTACACAATCATAAGCCAGAGAATATCCTATTATCCAGAAGCATACGTTGGCAAAGGCGTAAATAACCTGATATCCGATAAGAACTCCAAAGGACGTTATCTGTACTATGGCAAATACTGCCGCGAACCCTATCATCAATGCCCACATAAGTATAAAGGTAGCTCTCTTGCTTATTTTATTGGAAATAATATTGAGGATAGGCAGTGTAATATAATTGAGCACCGCCGCCAAAGTCCAGAACAGGGCCTGCATGGCTGCGTCAAGAGTAAGATTGTTATCCATGAGATATACAAACCCGGTAGCCTTTATGGCAAAGAATGTATTGTAGGCGAGAGCCATAAGACATATTATTCTCACTGACCTTGTTTTTAAAAGAATTTTATAGGTATCATAAATACCCTTCACAGCCTTCTTAACGCCTTTTTTCTCTTCTCCTTCAGCCTCCCTTGAATCAGCTTCGGCAGGCAAAACCTCCATTCCCTTTGTTGCGCGCCAGCAGACGGCCGCAGATATACAGCCTATCAGTCCCATAAAGAGAGCTGCGTAAAACCAGCCGGTCTTTTCGCTTATTCCCATCTGCCCCGTAATTGACTGAACAAACTGCGGTCCCGCTGTAGCGAGCCAGACGCCGAAATAAAGAAAGAAGCCGCATATGGTCTTCATGTTATTTCTTTCATTTGTATCTGTTACAATTTCCGCTCCAAATGAGTTAAAAGGAATGCTGTAACAGGTGTTTGCCGTCCAGAACATCAGCGTAACTATGAGGTAATAAATGAACTTAAAACTGTCAGGAATATTAAAAGGCGCAAACAGAAGCAGCATACATATAAGCAGCGGCACCATGGAACCGATAAGAAACGGCCTCCTCCTGCCCTTTCTGCTTTTCAGATTGTCTGAGATATATCCTACCGTAGGATCTGTAACAGCATCCCATATAACGGCAATAAACAATACAGTTCCCGCAAGAGCAGGACTGAGACCTGCCATATCTGTCATGAACATAAGCAGATAGTAGTTAATAAAGTTATAGGGTATTCCATCCTGGATCTGCCCTGACGCGTATGATAAATATACCTTTATTTTGTGAAGTTTTGTTTTAGCCTCTCCCATGTTATTTCTCCTTTCTTCTTTTGATTTGCAAATCATTTATATTTGTTAGCAACACTCATGCCATTTTACAGATCTCTGGAGATCTTGAAATTTCAAGAGTCTTTTCAATAAAAGCAAAACAGGCGTCAAAAAATCAGACACCTGTTTTTTCCATTTTTATTCATTGCCCTGTTTTTACAGCCTTCCCATATGTATTATTTATTAACAGTGTCAACAAATAATACACTACCCTCTTAAGCCTTATCTCACTCAAGTCCGTACTTATTTATTTTGTGATAAAGATTACTTCTTGTAATTCCAAGCTGGTTGGCGGCCTTGCTTTTATTTCCCTTAAAAAACTCCAGAGTTTTCCTTATAGCTTCTTTTTCCGCATCATCTCTTATTGTCTGAAGAGTTTTGCCTTCTGTTTCCTGGGAGGTTTTCAGAATCTCCATGAACATTTCCTCAAATTCTTTCACAGTTATTCTGTCCTTCTCAGACATGGCGAATCCACGCTCCAGAAGATTAAACAGTTCTCTGGTATTCCCCGGCCAGTCATATTTGTAAAAAAGATCGTATACCTCTTCATCAAGAATTTTTTCATGCTTTCCTCTCCTGTTAAGCTTTTCCAGGTGGCTTTCCACCAGCAGAGGTATATCCTCCTTATGCTCACGTAAAGGAGGAGCCTCCACATTTATTACATTTAATCTGTAATAGAGGTCTTCACGAAACAGTCCATCAGCAACCATTTTTCGTATATCCTTATTGGTGGCCGCTATAACTCTTACATCCACCTCCACCTTGCTTCCTCCTATGCGGTCAACTTCGCCCTCCTGTAAAACTCGGAGCAGCTTCGGCTGTACGTGGTACGCAAGATGATCTATCTCGTCTAAAAATAGAGTCCCTTTATCTGCCATTTCAAAAAAGCCCTTGCTCCCCTCTTTTTTGGCTCCCGTAAAGCTCCCGGGTTCATATCCGAAAAGCTCTGATTCCATTAGTGTTTCAGGTATTGCCGCACAGTTTACTTCTATCATAGGTCCGTTTGCACGGCGGGACAGATGATGTATGGAATTCGCGATAAGCTCCTTTCCGCTGCCTGTTTCGCCTCTGACAAGAACCTGTGAATCTGAAGATGCCGCCCTTCTTATATCCTGCTTCAGCTCCGCTATCTGTCTGCTGCTGCCTATTATTGTATCTATACTGTATTTCGCTCCCTTTCTTTCAAGGGATTTGTTCATAAGCGCCACCAGATTTTCCTGTATGTTCAGACCGCCTCCTGTTGAGGCCTGCTCAATATTTCCAAGAAACTCTTCCCAGTCACTTGATTTAAGAAGATCATAATCTATAGCGCCTTCCACCCTGCCGTCTTTTATCAGCGGCTTTACCCTTGCCATATTGGGAAACCCCGAGGCCATATAAAATACCAGCGCATCTTCTTTTTTTCCTTTAAGAGCGTTAGTAATCTTACTCATAGGGTGTATCTCATTTATATCTGCTCCTATATAGGTTTCTTCGTCGAAATCACCGAATATTTTAATTCTCTCCTTCATATCCGGGGACAGGTATTTTACCTTCTCGTTTTTGTCTATAACTACCAGTCCCTGTATATGCTCAAGTATCATGAGACATTCCTCATAAGAAAGATCGTGTTCTCTGGCCATAACAGCTCCTCCCGCACAACTATATGTCATAATATTATAACATCAGCTTCCGTGTCGACCAAACATATTTACCTTTCTTTTCTTCAAAAAAAGAGAAGGCCTTAAGACCTTCTCCAATATTGCTGTTACTGGTTTATTCCTCCATTCCCTTCACCGAGTCCACTATGGCGTCGGCCAGAATCTCTAGCTCCTTCGCCTTGTCGGGAAGCATGGAGGAGGCTATTGAAAGACGCTCGTTTAATACCGTCATATCCTTAAGCTCCTCATTTATGAATTCCTCCATAAGGTCTCCTGATTTAGGCGCCCAGGAGCCGTTTTCTATAATGGCGAAGGTTCTGTTTCGCAGATTTAAGGCCTTCATGTCCATAAGGAAATTGTGCATTACAGGATATATGCCCAGGTTATAGGTTACAGAAGCCAGCACTATGTGGCTGTATTTCCACGCAT
>DVMP01000162.1 GCA_018714925.1 Candidatus Allocopromorpha excrementigallinarum | reverse complement strand
AATCCTTTAAACCTAATTATTTCAATCGGTCTAAAGGATTTTTTGCTGTTTTACTGTCAAATTCGGGGTATTATATCGGCGCGGCGAAATAAAATCAAGGGGAGCCGTCCGCCTTCCGTGTCCGCCTGCCTTCAGCAGCCGTCTTAAAAATTTCAAAAAACCTCTTTACATCTCCTCCTTCAGGTGCTAAAATTCATTACAAATGATCCGAAACGAGGACAGAATTATGTTAAACAGAAGCTTTGCAGCAGAATACTTTTACTTTAGCTTTACTTTCTTTAGAGGTAAGGTGAATTTCGCTGCAAAGAGTTAGCTGTTTCAAAACCTGAAACCAAGGCAGAGGAAAAAGCGCTCCGCAGGTGAAATTCACTTGCGGGGCTTTTTTAATGAAAGGAAGGAAAGAAAAATGATAGTTGTATTAAAAGACAATCCCGATCAAAAGCAGCTTGACAATCTGGTGGCCTGGCTGAAGAGCATGGGGCTGGACATACATTTCAGCAAGGGAAAGTCGGCTACTATAATGGGACTCATAGGAGACACCGCCGCTGTGGACATGGACCTTATAAACGCCCTGGACATAGTGGAGACTGTAAAGAGAGTCCAGGAGCCTTATAAAAACGTAAACAGAAAATTCCATCCTGAGGACTCCGCCGTGGAGATTACTCCTGATGTGAAAATAGGCGGAGGAAGCTTCCAGGTAATCGCCGGCCCCTGCTCCGTGGAGTCGGAGGAGCAGGTCTGCATGGTCGCCGAGGCCGTTAAAAAATCAGGAGCCGGTCTCTACAGAGGAGGAGCCTTCAAGCCGAGAACCTCGCCCTACGCCTTCCAGGGCATGAGAGACGAGGGCATAAAGCTCCTTCTTGAGGCAAAGGAAAAATCAGGGCTTCCCATAGTTACGGAGGTAATGGACATATCCCATCTGCCTCTCTTTGAAAATGTAGACGTAATACAGGTGGGAGCCAGAAACATGCAGAACTTCGAGCTTCTCAAGGAGCTGGGCCACATTGACAAGCCGGTGCTTCTCAAGCGTGGTCTTTCCAGCACCCTTCAGGAGCTTCTCATGAGCGCCGAATACATTATGGCCGGAGGAAACGAAAGGGTAATCCTCTGTGAAAGAGGCATAAGAACCTTTGAGACAGCCACAAGAAACACCCTTGACCTTGCGGCGGTGCCTATGCTCAAGACAATGACTCACCTTCCCGTGGTAGTGGATCCAAGCCACGCCACAGGCATAGCGGCCATGGTAAAGCCTATGGCCATGGCGGCCACCGCCGCCGGAGCCGACGGCCTTATGATAGAGGTGCACAATGATCCTCCTCACGCTCTCTGCGACGGAGCTCAGTCTCTTACACCGGAGGCCTTTGACGATGTTATGAGGGCTGTGGAGAAAATAAGACCTGTAGCCTACAGAGGATAAGGGGGAATCATGGAAATAGGAATAGTGGGCCTGGGCCTCATTGGAGGCTCACTGGCCAAGGCCATAAGCCAGAATACAGACAACACGGTTTACGGAGCCGATCTGTCGGATCAGGTTGTTAAAAAAGCCGTCCTGGTGGGAGCCATAGAGCAGCCCCTTACAGACAGTCTCCTGTCTCAGTGCGACATAATAATAGCAGCTCTTTATCCACAGGCTACCATAGACTACATAAAGGAAAAGGCTCATCTCTTTAAAAAGGGATGTATAGTAGTGGACTGCGGCGGCGTAAAGAGAATTGTGTGCCGTGAGCTGATCCCCTTCTCAGAGGAGCAGGGCTTTCTCTTTGTGGGAGGCCACCCAATGGCGGGGCTTGAGCATTCGGGCTTTACCTACGCCAAGAGATCCCTCTTTAACAACGCCTCAATGATATTCACCCCTACAAAGGGCCCTATAGAGAGCATGGAGACTCTGAAAAAGCTCTTCACCTCCATAGGCTTTACCAATATAGAAATATCCACTCCTCAGGACCATGACAGGAAGATCGCCTTTACCTCCCAGCTGGCTCATGTGGTGTCCAACGCCTATATTAAGAGTCCCGCCGCCCTGGAGCACGCGGGCTTCTCGGCGGGAAGCTACAGGGATCTTACAAGAGTGGCAAAGCTCAACGAGGATATGTGGACGGAGCTCTTTCTGGAAAACGCCGATAACCTTGTAAGGGAAATAGATATTCTCATAAATAATCTCAAGGAGTACAGAGACGCCATAAAGACCGGCGACAGCGATACCTTAAGGGCTCTTCTCAGAGACGGAAGAGAAAAGAAGGCTCTTATTGACGGGGAGGTTTTCTGATATGATAGATATTGAAGTATCAGCATCCAGAAGATATCACGTGCTCATGGGAAAGGGGCTCCTCTCTTCGGGAGGAGAGCTTATAAAAAACGCTCTGAGCCCTGTACCCGGCCGGGAGGACAGCCGGGACAAAAGAAAAATATGCGTCATCACCGATGAAAATGTAGCCCCTCTCTACGGAGAGCCTGATCAGCCCTTTATAAAATCCCTTCAGGACGCGGGCTTTCAGGTATTTACATACGTTTTTCCCGGAGGAGAAGAGGCCAAGACCATGGACACTGTGGCTGCCATCCTCAATTATCTGGCTGACAACAGGTTTTCGAGAAGCGATATTATAGCCGCCCTGGGGGGAGGCATTACAGGAGATGTGGCAGGCTTCGCGGCGGCCTCGTATCTGAGAGGCGTAGAATACGTCCAGGCGCCCACCTCTCTTCTGGCGGCGGTTGATTCCTCTGTGGGAGGCAAGACGGGAGTCAACCTCAAGGCGGGTAAAAACCTGGCGGGCGCCTTCTGGCAGCCCTCTCTCGTGCTCTTTGACCCTCAGGTTCTTTCCACTCTTTCCCGTCAGCTTAAGCTTGATGGGATCGCCGAGGCTCTGAAGGCGGGAATTATCGCCGATCCTTCCATCATAGAGGAGGCCCGGAGGGCCCGGGAGCTTGATGATCCTCTCCTTCTCACAGAGCTGGCCGCCAGAGCCGTAAGGGTAAAAAGAGATATAGTCCTGGAGGACGAAAGAGAAAAGGGAGCCAGGCAGCTTCTCAACCTGGGACACACTCCGGCTCACGCCATAGAAACCCTCAGCGGCTACACCGTAAGCCACGGTCACGCCGTAGCCATGGGAATATCAATTATTTCAAGGGCCGCGGAAAGGCTGGGAATGTCCAGGGAAGGCTTTCCCGAAAAAATAAACGCCCTTCTGCAAAAGGCGGGCTTTCCTCTTAAGTGTCCGTATTCCGCCGGCCGGCTGGCGGAGGCTGCTCTTTCGGACAAAAAGCGGCGGGGCAGCAGAATAACTCTTGTCATTCCCGAAGACCTGGGAAGCTGCAAGCTTATGGCCGTGGATATTTCGGAGCTGGAAACCATATTTTCCCTCGGCCTTGAGGCCGGCAGCTGACCCGGAAGAAATATTTAAAGAAAGGATTTTTTATGAACCTGGAAATAACCCCCGGAAAGCTTCACGGAACAGTGGATATCCTTCCTTCAAAATCTCACGCTCACAGGCTGCTTATAGCCTGCAGGCTGGCGGAGGCCCAGGGCTCCCCGGCAGCCCCGGAGACCATCCCTTCCTTTTCAAGGGATATTGAGGCCACTAAGGGCTGTCTGGCTCAGCTTGATAAGGCCATGCCCTTTCTCGACTGCGGAGAAAGCGGCTCTACCCTGAGATTCATGCTTCCTGTAGCCATGGCTCTCAAGGACGAGGCCTGCTTTATAGGCTCGGGCAGACTGCCGGAGCGTCCCATTTCTCCTCTTAAGGAGGAAATGGAAAAGCACGGCTGTACATTTTACATGAACAGAGACCACAGGCCCTCAGACAGACACAAGGAAATCTGCACCGTCACAGGGCCCCTGAGGCCGGGAGCCTATTCTCTTCCCGGCAACATAAGCTCTCAGTTTATAACGGGGCTTCTCTTCGCCCTTCCCCTTCTCAACGGGGACAGCGTCCTGAGTCTCACTACGCCCCTCGAATCGGCCGGCTACGTGGATCTCACCCTGGAGGTTCTGGGAAGCTTCGGAATAGACATAGACGTAAGCCTCTCAGGCGAAGGCTGTTATATATATGAAATAAAGGGAAATCAGAAATACAAAGCTCCCGACCGGCTTTCTCTTGAGGGGGACTGGTCCAACGCCGCCTTCTGGCTGGTGTGCGGAGCCCTGGGAGGAACCATTACCTGCAGAGGCCTTTCCCTCTCCTCCTCTCAGAAGGACAGGGAAATTGTTTCCATCCTTGAGTCCATGGGGGCTCAAATAGAAGCCGCCGACTCTGAAATAACCGTTTCCTGCCCTTCGGGGAAACTTAAGGCCGTCGAGGTAAGCGTGGCTCAGATTCCCGATCTGGTGCCTCCTCTCGCCGTGGCCATGGCCCGGGCCGAGGGCTCATCCATGATAAAGGACGGCGAAAGACTTAAAATAAAGGAATCAGACAGGCTGAAGACCGTATACGATCTTCTCTCAAGGCTGGGAGCCGATATAAGCTACGGGGGAACGGGTCTTTCCTTTACAGGGCTTCCGAGCCTTGCGGGAGGCCGGGTCAGCAGCCATAATGATCACAGAATAGCCATGGCGGCCGCCGCCGCCTCATGTATATGCCGGGAGCCGGTTATCATTACCGGCGCCGAGGCTGTTGAAAAATCATACCCGGACTTTTTCAGGGACTTTAAAGCCCTTGGAGGAACGGTCCGTGAGGTACAGGGGGAGGTGAAAGCAGTAAAGCTATGAAATCAACCGTAGGAAAAAATCTGAAAATAACCGTCTGGGGCGGCTCCCATGAGCCCTCCATAGGCGTGGACATAGAGGGGCTTCCCAAGGGTTTCACCATAGATATGCAAAGGCTTGAAGCCTTTCTGCGGCGAAGAGCCCCCGGAAACAGCCCCTTCGCCACCAGGCGAAATGAGGCGGATATTCCCATCCCCGTAAGCGGTCTTGCTCCTGCTCCTGAGGCGGAGGAGAAAACAGAATCCGGCAGCTGCCGGTACATGACGGTTACATCGCCCCGGGCGGTGATCTTTGAAATAAAAAACACCGACACCCGTTCACAGGATTACAGGGCTCTGGGCTCAGTGCCCCGGCCGGGACACGCGGACTTTACAGCCGGTCTCAGGTACTCGAAAAGCCTTAACATGGCGGGGGGCGGGCCTTTTTCCGCCAGAATGACGGCTCCCTTATGTATCGCGGGAGGCATAGCTCTTCAAATGCTTGAAAGGGAAGGAATAACCATAGGAGCCCATATATACTCCATAGGAGATATTAAAGACAGTCCTCTCGACACCCTTTCTCCCGACCCGGCTCTGGCCGCGGCCCTTAAGGAAAAGGACATGGCCGTCATATGCGACAGAGCCGAGGCTGCCATGAAGGAGGCCATCCTCAAGGCAAAAGAGGATATGGACTCTCTGGGAGGAATTATCGAGGTATGGGCCTCAGGGCTTCCCGGCGGCATAGGCGGAGCCATGTACGACGGCCTGGAAGGCTTCCTGGCTCCCATATTTTTCGGCATCCCCGCCGTAAAGGGAGTGGAGTTCGGCGCAGGCTTTGAGGCTTCACGAATGAAGGGCTCCCAAAACAACGACCCCTTCTACTTTGACGGCGATACTGTAAAAACCCGCACCAACAACCACGGGGGAATCCTGGGAGGAATAACCTCGGGAATGCCCCTTATAGCCAGAATAGCCTTTAAGCCCACCCCTTCCATAAGCAGAGAGCAGGATTCGGTGGATCTTCATAAAAGGGAAAACACTAAGCTGATAATAAAGGGGCGTCACGACCCCTGCGTAGCGGTCAGAGCGGTTCCCGTAACGGAAGCCGCCATGGCTCTGGGAATTCTTGATTGTATGATGGAGGTAGAAAATGACACAGCGGAATCTTGATGAAATGAGAAAAAAAATAGACGATATTGACTCAAAGATAACGGCTCTTTTCAAGGAGCGTATGGAAACCTCTCTTGATATTGCCAAATACAAGAAGGAGCACAGCCTTCCTGTGTTCAGCGACAGAAGGGAAAAGGAAATACTTCACAAGGTGTCCGAGGAAATAGGCGAGCCCTTCGACGGATACGCCCGCCTTCTCTTCAACACCATGTTCGACGCCAGCAGATCCTGTCAGAATAACTATCTGGCAAGAAAATCCGATCTGACGGAAAGAATAGAAAAGGCTCTTGAGGAAACGCCAAAGCTCTTCCCTAAAAAGGCCGTTGTAGCCTGCCAGGGAGTGGCCGGATCTCATTCCCAGGCTGCCTGCGAAAAGCTCTTTGAGGTTCCCAGCATTATGTATTTCAACAGCTTTGAGGGAGTTTTCAACGCCGTTGAAAAGGGCCTGTGCCAGTACGGCATCCTTCCTATAGAAAACAGCTCCTACGGCTCGGTGGGCGCCGTCTATGATCTCATGCAGAACTACAACTTCCACATAGTAAGAAGCATAAGGCTCCGCATAAGCCACAACCTTATGGCAAAGCCCGGCACAAAGCTTTCCGACGTTAAGGAGATCTTCTCCCACGAGCAGGCCATCGGTCAGTGCGGCGAATTCTTAAAGAGCCTTAAGGATGTGAAGGTAACTGTATGCGAAAACACCGCCATAGCCGCTAAAATGGTGGCTGAAAGCGACAGAAACGACGTGGCCGCCATTTCCTCCAAGGAATGTCTGGACCTTTACGGCCTGGAGCTTCTTAAAAAGCACATACAGGTAAGCGACAACAACTATACCCGCTTCATCTGCATATCAAAGAAGCTTGAAATATATCCCGGCTCCAGTAAAATAAGTCTCATCCTTTCGCTGCCTCACGTTCCAAGGTCTCTGTACCTGACCATTGCCAAGTTCGCGGCTCTGGGCATAAACCTCACCAAGCTGGAGTCAAGGCCTATACCCGGCAGCGACTTCGAGTTTATGTTCTATTTCGATCTTGAGGCTTCCGTCTATTCCAGGGAGCTTCTAAACCTGCTCAGCGAGCTGGAAAACCAGCCTGAGACCTTTGTCTTTCTGGGCTGCTACTCGGAGGCTATATAGATGGTTTACGGACTTATAGGAAAAAGCCTCCTTCACAGCTACTCCAAGGAGATTCATGAGGCTCTTGGAAGGTACTCCTATGAGCTTTTCAGCCTCTCTCCCGGAGAGATGGAGGACTTTGTCAGAAGCCGTGATTTTGCCGGCCTCAACATTACCATCCCCTATAAAAAGGATGTGATTCCTCTGTGCGATCACGTCACTGATCTGGCCGGGGAAATCGGCGCCGTCAATACCCTCTACTGGGAGAATTATGAAGGTGAAAAGCGCCTTACAG
Source organism: Candidatus Allocopromorpha excrementigallinarum (assembly GCA_018714925.1). Classification (GTDB taxonomy): domain Bacteria; phylum Bacillota; class Clostridia; order Peptostreptococcales; family Anaerovoracaceae; genus Lentihominibacter; species Lentihominibacter excrementigallinarum. The sequence goes on along the minus strand of DVMP01000162.1, from coordinate 12,399 downwards.
GCCATAATACAGACTACGAGGGCTTTCTCTACGCCGCTTCACGGGCGGGAATAGACTTTAAGGACAAAACCGTTCTTATTCTCGGCACGGGAGGCACCTCTCTTATGGCCGGAAAGGCAGCCTCCCGCCGGGGAGCGAAAAGGATATACACAGCCTCCCGCAGCGGCCGCGAAGGCACCGTTTCCTATGAGAGCCTTCCAGATCTGGGAAGCTCCGTAGATATTCTGGTAAACGCCACTCCTGTGGGAACCTTCCCCGACAACCTGAAAAAGCCTCTGTCCCTAAAGGACCTTCCGGGCTGTGAAGCAGTTATAGACGTTATTTACAATCCCGGAAAGACAGCCCTTCTTCTTGAGGCTGAGGAGCGTGGAATAAAATTCTCCAACGGCCTTCCCATGCTGGTGGCTCAGGCCACGGCGGCCGCCGGTTATTTTCTCGGCACTCCCGGAGCCTTTGAGAGTGAAAACGAGAGGATAATCGCTCTTCTGGAGGAGCAGATGGAAAACATTGTCATAATAGGTATGCCCGGCTCCGGAAAAACCACCGCCGGCAGGCTCCTTTCCCAAAAGACGGGCCGGCCCTTCTTTGACATAGACCGGGAGGTGGAAAGGGAGGCAGGCATAACTGTTCCCGAAATCTTTGAAAGGGAAGGCGAGGAGGGCTTCCGCCGCCGTGAATCAAAGGCAGCGGCTGACCTGGGAAAAAGGCACGGCATCATTATAGCCGCGGGAGGAGGCACTGTTCTCAGAAGGGAAAACCTTCTTGCTCTCAGGCAGAACGGCCGTATCCTCCACCTGAAAAGGCCTGTTGAAAGCCTTGCCATGGATGGCAGACCTCTTTCCTCGGACAGGGAAGCCCTGAAGGAAATGGAAAAAAAACGGCTGCCTGTCTATGAGGCGGCCGCTGATCTTGAATTTGACAATTCCCGCCCTATGTCTAAAAAACAGCTGGCGGAGGCTCTGCTGAAGACCTTAGACGTCTCACAGCCTCCTTTGGGCAGGAAGAGGCCATAAGGCCGCTCATTACACAGGCTCCCGCAGCTCCCGCCTCCCTTACCTGCATTACATTGCCTGAGCTTATACCTCCTATGGCAAAAACAGGGATGCTGACGGAAGCGCAGATATCTCTCAGAAAACCGAGACCCCTTCCCGGGGTCCCTTTTTTTGAGTCCGTATTAAAGATATGTCCCGCCGTTATGTAAGTGCAGCCCAGATCCCGGGCCCTTACGGCCTCCTCCCGGCTGTGACAGGAGGCCCCCAGTATTTTAAAGGAGCTTCTCTGCTCCTCTGAAAGAGCCTCAAGAGCCCCAAGAGGCATGTGAAGAGCCTGACACCCCAAATCCGCGGCTGTTTTATGAAAGCTGTGGAGTATGCACCTTGTCTTTTTTTCACCGCATACCTCCATAACCTCCCGGGCCAGTCTCCTGTAATCCTCCTCCGTCATATCCTTTTCCCTGAGGATTACGGCGTCCGCGCCGGCTTCGGCGATTTCTTCAATACGCTCCCTGAAGCCTCCGCGGCATATGTGTCTGTTGGTGACGCATATTATTTTAAACATAGAGGTAATCGTTTAAAACAGGCTGCAGGCCTTCCTCTGATATGTCCCTGTACATTCTGTCGAGGCTTCTGTCATCGTCTATTTCAAACTGCTCGTCGCCCTGCTGCCCGTCTGTCTCCTTTCCGCTGTATTTGCTTTCGTGATCGCCGATTCCCGTGGAAACTCCCGCCGACACCTTGGTGGCGGATATTTTCACTATACCGTCTCTGAACCTGGCGCTTTCTCTTGAGGATACCGTAATTCCCGCGAAGGGGAGGAATATTCTGTAGGCGCACAGTATCTGACACAGCTGCTTTTCATGAACGTCCAGAGGGTTTATCTTGTCGTTGTTGATTATAGGTCTCAGCCTCGGACATGAAAGGGATATTTCAGCGTGAGGATACTTTCTCTGGAGAAAATAAGCGTGAAGAGCTGTGGCCAGAGCGTCCTTTCTGAAGTCGGAAAGTCCCAGAAGGGCTGAAAAGGCCACTCCTCTCATGCCTCCCATAAGGGCCCTTTCCTGAGCCTCGAACCTGTATGGCCACACTCTCTTGTGTCCGAACAAATGGAGTGTTTCGTATTTTTCCGTATCGTAGGTTTCCTGAAACACGGTTACATAGTCGGCCCCCTGCTGATGAAGATATCTGTATTCATCTGTATTTACGGGATATATTTCAAGGCCCACCATGCGGAAGTGCTTTCTCGCCAGGCCGCACGCCTCGCCTATGTACTGCAGGCTGCTCTGCCCGCGGCTTTCTCCCGTAAGTATGAGGATCTCCTCCATTCCGCTGTCGGCGATGACCTTCATCTCATGCTCTATCTGCTCCATTGTCAGCTTCATTCGCTTTATCTGATTGTAGCAGTTGAATCCGCAGTATACACAGTAGTTCTCACAGTAGTTGGCTATGTAAAGAGGCGTAAACATGTAGACGGTGTTGCCGAAGTGGCGGCTTGTCTCAAGGCTGGCTCTCTGAGCCATTTCCTCCAGGAAGGGCTCGGCCGCCGGTGAAAGAAGGGCCTTAAAATTCTCTATGGAGCAGCTCTCACTGTTAAGGGCTCTTCTCACATCCTCCGCCGTGTATTTACCGTAGTCGTATGAATTCATGTGGGACATAACCTGATCCATTACATCTGAAGCTATCCTCTCCATGCCGGGAAGATACTCCATGTGGCTCCTTCTGGAGGATGGATCCGTCTCAAGGCGGTGCTTTTTCTCAAGAGCCTCCGGCGACAGTCCCTGTGAGTCTATAAAAAATCTGTTTTCCATGGCTTCCTCCTCCCTAGTCTCTCAAAAATCCAGTAAGAGGATCCGAAGCCGAGGCTCCCCTGGTTATTACTCTTCCCAGACCTGCCAGATACGCCTTTCTTCCCGCCTCTATAGCGTCTTTGAAGGCTGAGGCCATCATGGTGAGATTTCCCGCTGTGGCCAGAGCCGTGTTGGCCATTATGGCCGCGGCCCCCATTTCCATGGCCTCGCATGCCTGGGAAGGCCTTCCTATGCCCGCGTCCACTATAACAGGCAGATCTATCTCGTCTATGAGTATCTGTATAAAGTCCCTTGTGGCAAGGCCCTTATTGGAGCCTATAGGAGAGGCCAGAGGCATTATTGTGGCGGCGCCTGCCTCCGCCATGTCTCTGGCGGCGTTAAGATCCGGATACATGTAGGGCATAACCACAAAGCCTTCCTTTGCCAGTATTTCCGTGGCCTTTACCGTCTCCTGGTTGTCCGGCAGCAGGTACTTGGAATCTCGCATTATCTCTATTTTTACAAAATCTCCGCACCCCAGCTCCCTGGCCAGCCTCGCTATGCGAACGGCCTCCTGAGCGTTTCGGGCTCCGCTGGTGTTGGGCAGCAGGGTTACTCCCTCCGGAATAAAATCCAGAATGTTTTCATCATCACCTGTATTGGCTCTCCTTACGGCCAGAGTTATTATTTCCGCTCCCGCGTCTTTTACGGCCGCTTCTATAAGCTTAAGGGAGTATTTTCCCGAGCCCAGTATAAATCTCGAGTTAAATTCACGGCCTCCTATTATCAGCTTGTCATCCTTCATTTTTATTCCTCCTTTGGTCTACGGAGCCTTTCTCCCGGCCAGCAGTCTCAACGCCATGTGGGCCTGGTGGCCGGCGCAGACCGCCACCCGGGGCGCTACAAGACCCATGGTCTCTTTGACGTCGCTCTTTCCGTCTCCGCATATATAAAAATTCTCTGTTATTTTCCTTGTTTTTATTTCATTGGCGCTGCCAAGGCCCGCCATTCCCGAGGCAGCCACCAGGTATTTTTCCGGCTTCATGGCCATAACCGAGTCCGCCAGCATGGCTTTGGCCTCTGCCTCGTCAAAGGCCTCGCATACTATGTCAGCCTCCATGAGAAGGGATTTCGCGTTTTCCTCTGTAATTCTTTCAGCCAGAGCCTCCACCCGGCAGAAGGGATTTACCTCCATAAGGTTTTCTCTCATAGCGTCGGCCTTGTACATTCCCACCTGAGAAACCCTGTACTGCTGGCGATGGAGGTTTGAGACCTCCACTCTGTCAAAGTCAAAGAGGAGCAATCTTCCCACTCCTGCCCTGGCCAGAAAAACAGCTATGTTTGATCCGAGGCCTCCAAGGCCGCACACGGCTACCGAGGCAGCCGAAAGCTTCTCCTGAAGCTCCTTTCCGTGGCGCTCCTCAAGGGCTCTTGTCATTTCCTCACGGCTTACCATGTATCAGCCACCTCCCACGAAATTGACGATTTCCACAGAATCTCCGTCCTTAAGACGGGTTTCACCGTACATGTCCCTGGGAACGATTTCCCCGTTTCGCTCCACGGCGACTCTGCCCTTGCTGAGGCCTGCTTCAGCAAGGTATTCCTCTATTGTCATTCCGGCCTTGTCCTTCTGCTCACCGTTTATCTTTACCATCCTCTTCACCTCTTTTTTCCATATGAAAAGCGGGACCTCCCGCCGGGATGCCCCGCAATAAAATACGAATACTCAGGCTTCCCTACGTTGGCATTACCCAAATCAGGTCAACGGTCGAAGGTCCTACCTTCCTCTCAGCCTGTAACACAAGCTCCCGTCCTTTGACTTTTTATATTATATCACCTTTGCCTCCGGCGGTAAAGAAGAGATTTAAAAGAGTCTGCCCTGTACGGTACCGCTATTCCCATACGGGAAGCTCCTCGAGGAACGACTTCAGATTAATGGCGTCCCAGGGCAGATGCTCGGCGACGGCAAAGCCTGCCACAGAGGCGGCCGACGCAGCGTCCTTTATTATTCCGGCGATCTGTCCGAAGGTCATTTCTCCCCGGGCCGCATCTATGCTGCAGCCCTCGGGATTGGCCAAAAGCAGGCTTCTGAAGAGCGCCGGATCCAGAACATCAAGGTCAAGGTGTATGGCCAGCTTCTCTATGCTTTCCTCCTCTATCCACCGGAGGATAGGACTGCTGTCATTTTTCAGCTCCTGTGGAGAGGCCTTTCTCACCGGCAGCTCCGCCAGAACCTTCTCTTCCTCGGGAGTTTCGTCGTGGATTCCTCCGTACATTACCTTTTCAGGCATTACGTGTACCGGCACCAGGGCCGCGAAGGCCGGATCTCCTCCGCCCATGAGATTGCCCAGAACCATGGCGTGCTCGTTGCAGTGCATGGCGGGAGTGGAAATATCCGGATGAGCGTCCAGCCAAAGTATTCCCAGCTTTTCTCCGTATTTTTCCGCGAGATAGGCGAAGGGCGCCTGGGAAACGAGACAGTCTCCTCCGAAAACAATGATTCTGTCAGGCTCATGTCTTCTTATTATCTCCATGGTCCTTTTCGTCTGCTCCAGCAGCTCACTCCGGCCGTTCACTCCGTTTTCTGCCTCAAGGGGTTTCCCGTCAAAAGGCCTTACAGGCACCTCTTCCTCCAGAGCGTCTCCCTTTTCAGGAGCCAGCCAGTGAAGAAGCCTGGCTCCAAAGGCATAAGGCGGATTATTTCCTCCCTGCCACTGCGGCATAAGCAGTCTCAGCGTCTTTGACATTTGTATTTCCTCCTTTTTCTCAGTATTCCGGCCAGGCGATTGTCCAGATAGGAATAGGCCTTTTTCTCCATATCCTCAGGTATGCCGAAAAACGCTTCTCCTATGCTTCCCGCCATGGCCGCTATGGTGTCGCTGTCTCCTCCTATGGAAACAGCGTTTCTTATAACATCCTCAAAATCTCTTCCCTCAAGAAAGGCCTCTACTGCCTGTGGAACGCTGCCCTGACATGTGACGTCAAAGGTATACCGGTCCCTTATTTCGTCCAGGGTAAAATCAAGGCTGTAAAATTCCGAAAGAGCGGTTCTTATGTCTTCTCTGCTTTTTCCCTCTTCCGCCAGAAAAACAGCCGTCGCCACGGCTACGGCTCCCTTTATTCCCTCCGGATGATTGTGAGTCACCGACGCTGATACCGCCGCAAACCTTTGAGCCTCCTCAAGATCCGCCGCAAAGGCTGTCACTGCCGACACCCGCATGGCCGAGCCGTTTCCAAAGCTTCCGTAGGGCTCCGACTCAGGCGATGCCAGCCAGATTTTAAAGCCTGCTCCGTAGCCGCGGTCGGGATACAGCCTTCCGAAGGTTTTCATTTCCCTTACGAGATGATCTCTCAGGTCTCCCACGCGGCCTCCCTCATGGTATTTTCTGAAGGCCTCGAAGACGGCGCATGTCATTACCGTATCGTCTGTAAAGCGGCAGTCCTCTCTCCAGAAGGGAAAGTCCTTTGTCTTTATATTATGTCTTTCATATACGGAGCCTGCTATGTCTCCGATGACAGCTCCCATCATAAGAGTACCTCTCTTTTATCTATTGCTTGCTTTTCTTTGATTATAGTATAATGCATATATCAGTCGCAACCCTCTGATATGTCGTAAGGAGATAAGATATGGATAAGAAGCTGAAGCGTAGCTGTATAGACTGCGGCGTCATAAACTGTGACAAAAACGACAGAACCTACCCTGATTTCTGTCTCACAACATCTCTCGATGAAAATGTGCTGGATGAGGCTCTGTCCCTCTACACGGAGGATGAGGAAAACAGCAAGGCAGTCCTGGCCTCCGCTGAGGTTGAGTATGAAAACTACTGTAAAATGACAAGGGTGGAGGAGATCGTGGAATTTGCCAAAAAAACGGGCTTTAAAAAAATCGGGATCGCCACCTGCGTAGGTCTCATAGCAGAGGCCCGCACTGCCGCTCAGATTTTCAGGAAGCACGGTCTTAAGGTTTACGGAGCCGCCTGCAAGGTGGGCGCTCAGCCAAAGACCGTCATAGGTATCCCACAGGCCTGCCAGGAGGTGGGTAAAAACATGTGCAATCCTATCCTCCAGGCAAAGCTTCTCAACAGGGAGGGCACTGACCTTAACGTTGTCATAGGTCTGTGCGTAGGCCACGACAGCCTATTCTACAAATACTCCGACGCTCTGTGCACCACACTCGTAACAAAGGACCGGGTTCTGGGCCATAATCCGGCGGCAGCCCTCTACACGGCCAAGACATATTACTCCAGACTCCTGGAGGATGAGTAAGGGCAATCGGCCGGCTGATCATTCAGCCGGCTTTAAATTTTTTATGGACGTTTCTCCCTGAAATTGTTTATATAAATCAGTGGCATAAGTGATTTCTCCCTATTTTTCATTATGAAGCCGCTTTGGAGGGAGAAATTTCAGGGACCTGCCTTTCCCTAAGAGGCCATAACAGCCCATTTCTACCGCAACTATTCCGATAATTTTAATTTTCAGGGAGAAGAATATTGTGTGATAAAGTGTTAAAGCGAAACTTTTTAACATAAATACCATAAAATGAAAACTTTTCTCCCTAAATGGCCTTCCATAATTCAAATATGGGAGAAATCGCCTGCGGCAGCATAGTATGTACATGAATCAGTGCAGGATTTCTCCCTTGAAACCATTTTATGGGAATAGTTGCGGTAGAAATGTTTCTCCAGGACGAAAAAAGGACCGCCTCCTGACAGTCCCTTCCTGAAATTATATTCTACAGCTTATTTAATTTTTGCTTTTAATTCTCTGACTTCGGTTTCAAGCTTAGCTACTCTTATAAGCAGCATCTCTCTTTCCTGGTTGACTTTTAAGGATTCATCTAGCTTTCTTTCCAGTGACAGGTGTCCCTCTGCTATTAATTGTATGCTTTGTCTTATCTCGTTTTCGTGCATAAGCTTAACAGCCGTTAACTCTTCCCCCTGCCTCTCCGTTACGTCTTTAAGGATGCCTACGTCGTCTTTCAGTTCGCTTACGTCCTTCTTTAGTTCGCCTACGTCGTCTTTCAGTTCGCCTACGTCCTCCTTAAGATTGCCTACGTCCTCCTTTAATTCGCTTACGTCATCTTTAAGGCTGCCTACGTCTTCCTTAACACCTGCCAAATCGCCCTGTATACCTGTTACCTTTTCGTTTAAACTGCCTAACGCTTCTAATATTTTCCTTGTATCTTCCATTATAACCGCCCCCTCCTTATATGAATTTTATCATATCCGCAGGTCGGCTTCAAATATTTTTTATGGGCCGCGGCCCGGCAGTTTCAACGATTTTATGGCTTAGCAAAATATATCATACGTCCCGATTTCCGCCAGTTCTCCTATGCACTCGTCCCAGCCTTTAATGAGCCTGTCTATGTCCTCATCAGGTGTAACGGGGGATATCAGCATCATATTATGAAAAGGAGTTATTATTATTCCTCTGTTGGACAGATACAGATGCGTATAATACATAAGCTGCCAGTCAAAATTGTTCTTCGCTTCTGTTCCTGATCTCGGCATGTCCGGCATAAACTGAAGTTCGCATCTTGCTCCTGATCTTGTCAGGCTCCATGGAACGCCGTGCTTTTTCAGAACATTTTCAAGACCGTCGGACAGCCTTTCCTGCCCTCTGAACATCTTATCAAAGGCTTCCTTCGTAGCGACCTTTTCAAGAGTTTCCTTCATAGCCGCGATAACAAACTGATTGGCTGCGAGGGTTCCTCCTATTCCCATTGGATCCGACACCCCTGCATTGCCGTAGGTCTCGTTTATTTTTTCCGTAATCTCCGCTGTAAACCCGTATACAGCCACCGGTATACCTCCCGCTATGGACTTACCCAGAGTAATAAAGTCGGGCTTAAGTCCATAGGCCCTTGTATATCCGCCGTATCCGTTGGAAAAGGTGTGGGTTTCATCTATAATGAGGTAGCTGCCGTATTTTGTACAAAGGTCTCTCAGACCCTCCAGATATCCTTCCTCCGGAAGCACCATGCCGCAGTTGGTCATTACCGGCTCAAGAAGGACAGCCGCGCAGTCTCTTTGGGAAAGTTCTCTTTCGGCAGCCTCCAGATCGTTAAATTCAACAACCCTCGTAAGCTGATCCTTGGGGAGCCCCGGATTGGAATCATACGTGGTTCTCAGAGCCAGCCTGCCGTTTTCATCTATATGAGGCAGCGTCTCATCGAGGCTCCCGTGATAGCATTCCTGCATAACCATTACCTTCGGTCTTCCTGTCAGCGCTCTGGCGTTTCTTATGGTGTAGCGGTTTGCCTCTGTTGCTGTCATTGCCACCTGCCAGGTGGGAAGGCCGAACCTCTCCGCCAGTTCTCTTCCTATATCGAGGCAGTCGGGAGTCGGCATCATAGTGGTTATGCCGTTCCACACCTGCTCCGCCACCTTTGCGGCTGTAGCGTCGGGAGAATGACCGAACATGGCTCCTGTATCTCCTAAGCAGAAATCTATGTACTCGTTTCCGTCAACATCCCAGCACCTGTTGTCCTTTGCTCTCTTAAGAAACACCGGATGCTCAGTTCCCCAGTCTCCCATCCATGGCATGGGAACTCCGTTTAGAAGGTTCTCGTGGGCCTTTTCAAATATCTGTCTGCTCTTCTTTGTTCTCTCATTGAACACAGCGTTTTCTCTGGCTCTGAGCTCTGCCAGCTGCTCATCTGTAACCAGTCTGTAGGGACTCTTTTTATCTGTTATCATTTTTGCTCCTCCATAAATCCTTTTCAAAAAATATTTAACCTTTTATCGCATCGCCTTTTATTCACATCCTAATAATAAAATCTTGAATCACCTTTATATTCCTGTATGGTGTTGCCGCCATCCACTACCAGCTCCGCTCCCGTAATATATGAAGCCTTGCCTGATACCAGAAAAACAATTGCGTTTGCCACCTCTTCAGGATCCGCGCTGCGTCTCAGTGGGGTATTGAGCCCTCCCTGAAATTCACTTTCCGTCTGTGATGCTGTGGCTATCCAGCCCGGAAGCACGCTGTTGACAGTAATATTATGTCTTCCCGCTTCTATGGCAAGAGATCTGCTCATGCCGATGACTCCCGCCTTTGCCGCGCTGTAGGCAGCCTCTCCGGGATTGCTTACCAGCGGCCCCGTTACTGAGGAGACGTTGACTATGCGTCCGTAGTTGTTTTTTTCCATAATGGGAAGAACCTGCTTTGTTACATTAAAGGTAAGGGTAAGGTTTCTGTTTATGGTTCTATCCCAGCTCTCATAGGTGACTGTATTAAAGTCCGAAAAATCTTCCGTCTCTCCCACCTGAGTCATCCCCGCGTTGTTTACCAGCACATGAATGGTGCCGAAATCCTCTGTTATGTTTTTTATCAGGGCTTCTGTCTGCGCTCTGTCCATGAGATCAGCAACATATCCCTTTGCTTCCACACCCATAGCCTTCAGTTCCCCGGCTCTTTCATATATTCTGTCGGTGGTGGCTGTCAGCACCGTCTTGGCGCCAAGCCCTCCCAGTATCCTTCCTGTCTGAAAGCCTATGCCTCTCGGACTTCCTGCTCCTGTTATGAGGCAGACCTGATTTTCAAAATCTATAAATCTTTCTGTCATTTTTCTCCCTCCTTTATTTCAGGCTGGCCAGTATCGCTTCTATCATCTGTCTGGCCGGACCCGCTTTAAGGCCTCCGTCTATGTATATATCCTCACCTGTTATGTATTTACAGTCATCCGATGCAAGAAAATGATAGAGAGCAGCCGCCTCCTCCGCCTTACACATTCTTCCCAGAGGCGTTTGTATGCCCATTACCTGAAGCTCCGTCTCACAGCCTTCTGCATAGGCCATAGGAGTGTCTATTGTGTTGGGACATATACAGTTTACTCTTATGCCTCTCGGAGCCAGTTCTATGGCTGCCACCTTGGTAATTCCCACCACTGATATTTTGCTCATTATATAAGGTCCGTAACCGGCATAATCTCCGTTTGCCGAATTTGACGCAGTGTTGAGGATAACTCCTCCGTCCTTCATATGCTTCTGCCCGTACTTTATTCCATACACCACTCCCATAACATTTACATTGAAAAGCGCTTCATATGTTTTTCTGTCGGCTTCCTCAAGAAGCTCCTCGCCACAGATGATTCCGGCGTTGTTAACCACTATGTCAAGCTTGCCAAAATGCTCCTCCGCTTTTTCCATAAGATTTTTTACATCTTCCTCTCTGCTTACATCTGTCTTTACAAAAAGACAGTTCATTTCTTCCGCCAGATTTCGTGTATCTTCACTGATGTCTCCCATTATCACCGCGGCTCCCGCCTCTTTGAACCTTTTTGCTGTCGCCAGCCCAAGTCCCGAACCCGCACCGGTAATTACAGCTCTTTTGTTTTTTAGTGAAAACATTTTTACCTCCTTCTATCTTCTGTTTTCCGCGGCATCTTTCTTTCGGAATATTATATTGCAACTTATATGCCAACGCCTGTTTTCAGTAATTTCAGCCCATCCAGCCCTCAAAGGACCGACATTGTTATTAATTTTGACAATAAAATTATCATTTTTGACAATTTTGTGATATTATTGTTATAGCTATATGGAAAGGAGGGAAGCACATGTCTCTTATAACCATAAAGGATACTGTTCAGCAGGTAGCTATAGCCATAACGGCAGCCCTTGAGCTGGAAACGGAAATAGTTGACCACCGCCTTATGATAATAGGCGGCACCGGCCGGTACATGAAAAAAATCGGATCATATGAGGAGGAAGGAGATCTTGAGGGAGGTCTCGTATATGCCAGGTGTCTTAAAAGGGGCGAGGAATATATAAATTTCAGCCCGGAAAACGACCCTCTCTATGATGCCAAGGAGGGAGAGGCTGCCGAAATATGCTATCCCATAAAAATAGAGGAGGAAATACTGGGCCTCATAGGACTCATAGCTTTTACTCCGGAGCAGAGAAAAATAATGATAAACAAGACCACCGGTCTTCGCACCTTTCTTCAGAGCATGGCTGAGCTCATCGCCGGGAAGTATATTGTTTCCCAGAGCAATATAAAGCTCCGCAATACGGTTTCCTCCCTTCTTGACACCCAGGACAGAGGCACCTCCTTTGAGGATATGCTGGGAAACAGTCCTGAAATAAAATCCGTAAAAAGACGGGCCATGCAGGTGGCTGTCAGTGACTCCACGGTTCTTATAACAGGAGAAAGCGGTACAGGAAAAGACCTTCTTGCCAGATGCATCCACAACGAAAGCCCCCGCGGCAGAGGGCCCTTCGTATCTGTAAACTGCGGAGCAATACCCGAAATGCTTCTTGAAAGCGAGCTGTTCGGCTACGAAAAGGGGGCCTTTACAGGAGCGGCCAAAAATGGCAAGCTGGGAAAATTTCAGCTCGCTGACAAGGGAACCCTTTTTCTTGATGAAATCGGCGATATGCCCCTCCATCTTCAGGTGAAGCTCCTCTCCTGTCTGCAGAACAGACAGGTGGATCCCATAGGCGCCGAAAAGCCCGTTGATGTGGATGTGCGAATAATTGCGGCTACCAACAAGGATCTTGATGAGCTGGTAGAGAAAAAGCAGTTCAGAGAGGATCTCTATTTCAGACTCAATGTTATCCCTATAAACATTCCCCCTCTGAGAGAACGCCGGGAGGATATAGAGCCCCTTATAAAAA
>DVMP01000161.1 GCA_018714925.1 Candidatus Allocopromorpha excrementigallinarum | reverse complement strand
ATATAAAGTAAAGGAGAAAAGAAATGGCAACAGTAAGACCCTTCAGGGCTATAAGGCCTGAAAAAGGATATGAGGAAAAGGTTATATCACTTCCCTACGATGTAATGAACAGACAGGAAGCGGCGGAAATGGCAGAGGGAAATCCCTTCAGCTTTCTCCACATATGCAGATCGGAAATAGATCTGCCGGAGCAGGAGGATCCGTACGATATATCCGTTTATGAGAAGGCCAGAGACAACATAAAGAAATACCTTGATGAAGGAGTGTTCCTCCAGGAGGATAAGCCTTGTCTTTACATTTACAGACAGACTATGGACGGACGTGTTCAGACAGGTATAGTGGGCTGCGTATCTGTAGATGAATATCAGAACAATACCATTAAAAAGCATGAGTTTACCAGAGTGGAAAAGGAAAAGGACAGAATAAGGCATTTTGATATATGCGATACCGACACGGAGCCGGTGTTCCTTACCTACAGGGACGATAAGAGAATAAGAACCATAGTGGAGGCCTTTGCGGCGGGAAACGATCCCGTATACGATTTCGTGTCCGGGGATGGCATAGGCCATACCCTCTGGGTTATAGACGATGAGGCGACTCTCCAAAGTCTTACGTCTCTTTTCAGTGAGGTGCCGTATCTTTATATAGCCGACGGTCATCACAGGAGCGCCTCGGCCTGTAAGGTGGGATTAAAGAGAAGAGAAGAAAATCCCGACTACAGCGGAGATGAAGAGTTCAACTTCTTTATGGCGGCTGTATTTCCTGACAGCGATCTTAAAATATTCGATTACAACAGAGTTGTTAAAGATCTTAACGGCTGCAGTCCCCAGGAGTTTATAGATAAAATAAAAAAGGCCGGCTTTGAAGTTGAAGACAAGGGAGAGGAAATATATTATCCGGAAGGAAAGCATGACTTTTCCATGTACCTTGAGGGCAGATGGTACAGGCTCAGGGCAAAGGATGAGATAATTCCCGACCATGTTATAGATTCCCTTGACGTAGCGGTGCTCCAGAATAATATTCTCGGGCCGATACTGGGAATAGAGGATCCGAGAACAGATAAGAGAATAGATTTCGTAGGAGGAATAAGAGGGCTGAAGGAGCTGAAAAAAAGAGCGGACAGCGACATGAAGGCAGCCTTTGCCGTATACCCTGTGGATGTTGACGATCTTCTGAGGGTGGCCGATAACGATATGGTAATGCCTCCTAAATCCACCTGGTTTGAGCCTAAGCTGGGAAGCGGTCTCTTCCTTCACAGCCTCAAATAGAGGGAGGAATAATCAAAGACTGTATAAAGCTCCCTTACAAGGGGAAAATACCTTGTAAGGGAGTTTTTTTATGGAAGATATGAGAGCAAATCTTAAAAGGATAATAATAATCGCCGCTGTGCTTATGACGCTTCTTTCAGCAAGACTGGCGTATATACAGCTGGCAGGTCATGAGGAGCTGTCGGCGGCAACAAGAGAGCAGTCCCTTATATCTCTTCAGGGAAGCAATACGCGAGGGATAATCTACGACATAAACGGTTCTCCTCTGGTAGCGGACAGCAGAAGGTATATCTATATAATCAAAAAGGAAAATTTCAGCAGAAAAACAGAGGAAAGACTTAAAAACGCCGGTGCCGAGAGGGTTAACGGTGATAACGGCGATTATCTGGTATATTCCTCGGAAAACTACAGAAAAAAGACAGGCAGTGAGCTTATAAAGGAGGATCAGGCCTACATACTGGAAGCTTCTGCCAGATACAGCGACAAGCAGGCGGCCGCTCATCTCATAGGGTATGTTAACAGGAGCGATCAGTCAGGAGCCGCGGGTCTGGAGCTAATGTTTGACGAGCAGCTTTCCGGTCTCAACCGCCGGCTTTATGCCGTTGCCGATGTCAAAGGCAGCATACTTCCGGGGAGGGGACTTTTGATAACCTCCGACAATTATTCGGATTCTTCCGTGAAGGAGGGAATAAGAACCACTGTGGACAGGGAGATTCAGGAGGCGGTTGAAAATATAATAGAAGGTCAGAAAAAGGACTGCGCGGTGGTTATTCTGAATGCGAGAACAGGGGGAGTGACTGCCATGGCCTGTACTCCCGGATTCAATCCCAACGATATAAACGAGCATCTTGACGGAGGAGATGATGAGCTGGTAAACAAGGCGACTCAGGGAGAATACCCGCCGGGGTCTGTATTTAAAATCGTGGTGGCCGCGGCAGCTCTTGAGGAGGGGATTGAAAAGGACAGAGCCTTTACCTGCAGCGGAGGGGTAAATGTGGAAGGAATAGAAATAAGCTGCGAGACGGGAGGCGAAGGCGGTCATGGAGAAATAAATATGGAGGAAGCCTTTGCCGGGTCATGCAACAGCTATTTTATAAGACTTGGAGAAGAACTGGGATGGGAGAGGATATCAGAAGCAGCGCGGGAATTTCACCTGGGAGAGAAAGCGCTCGAAGGCTATCCCCAGGAGAAAAGCGGGCGCCTTATGACCGAGGCTGAAAGCAGGGGAGCGGCAATAGGAAATCTTTCAATAGGGCAGGGACAGACTCTGACTACGCCCCTTCAGGTGGCGAGAATGACAAATATCATAGCCTCGGGAGGAATAGACAGGGGAGTTCATATACTTGCTGAGGAAGAGGAAGGTGAAGAAAGAGTCCTGTCTGAAAATACGGCGGAGGAGCTTGGCGGCATGATGGAAAAGACGGTAAAAGAGGGGACCGCGGCCCCTCTGGAAATGACCGATGAAGGAGATAATCCCGAAGCGGCCGTTAAAACGGGAACAGCTCAGTACGGAAGCGGTGAACACTCCGGAACTCACGGCTGGATAACAGGCTACGCTCCCTGTGAAGAGCCTGAATACACCATAACGGTTTTCGTTGAAGACGGAGAGTCCGGTACAAAGGACAGCGGACCTGTTTTCAGAGATATAGTCAGATATCTTAAGAAATCGGGAAACTACAGCATGCCGACCCTGGCTTAGGAATGCTTTTTCACCTTAATAGCCCTTTGAGCTCAGCCTTTCTCTCAGCTTCTGAAGGGCTTTCTTTTCTATTCTGGAAACGTATGACCGGCTTATTCCCAGGAGAGAGGCCACCTCTCTCTGGGTTTTGGGAAGTGTGCCTCCGATGCCGTACCTGTGAATGAGTATGGATTTTTCCCTTTCATCAAGAGCTGTATTCATGGCCTCAAGCATGTGACGTGTTTCCATTCTCAGACTTATGTGGTCTACGACTGCGTCAGGATCGGTGCCGAGGATGTCGTTGAGATTTATTTCGTTGCCATCCTTATCGGAGCCTATGGGAAGGTTAAAGGAAACCTCAGACAGGCTTTTCTTTGAGGCTCTTATATTCATCAGTATTTCGTTTTCTATGCATTTTGCGGCGTATGTGGCGAGCCTTGTGGATTTGCCGCTTTTATATGTATTAACCGCCTTAATAAGGCCTATGGTTCCTATGGAAATATAATCATCCATTGTCTGTGACGACGATGTGTATTTTTTTGCCACGTGAGCCACAAGCCTCAGATTGCGCTCAATAAGTATTCTCTTTGCCTCCTCATCTCCTTTTTCATAACGCTCGATGTAATACTTCTCTTCCTTTTCGGTCAGTGGTTTCGGAAATGAAACACTCATTATATGTATCCCCCTCTGTTGATTTTTACTATATGCGAAAATCAGAGGGGAAGTGCCTGGCCTCAGGAAAAGGGCATGGTCCTATTTTTTCTCAAAGGACAGGCAGTCGGTACATGCGTCCTGAGACGGATTGCATTCATGGGTACCTACCGTAATGCAGTCCAGCGAACAGTAATCAGCTGTTGTGGCGTGATGCTGGCAGCTGCCGACTGTGCATTTTATACTTTTGTTGATATCCATCGGATCACCTCCTGAAATTTAAAATAACCATACGTTAATATTATTGCCCGCCGGATAAAAAATATTTTCTTAAAAACCGCCACATATATGGTAAAATATGGTAAAATGATTTTGAATATAATGGAATCACTTAAAGCAAATATATAGAGGGAAAAAGGGGAAAATGAATATTAGAAAATTGCCGGTCAGTGAAAGACCGAGAGAGAAAATGCTGAAGGAAGGAAAGGAAGCTTTATCCACCGCTGAGGTTCTGGCCATATTAATAGAAAGCGGAACAAGGGAAAAATCGTCAATAGAGCTGGCCGCGGAAATTTTATCAATAGACGGGGAGGGACTGAGCTTTCTGGCGGAATGCAGGCCCGAAGAGCTGAGCGCTCTTAAGGGAATAGGCAGGGCCAAGGCCTGTAAGATTTTGGCGGCTGTGGAGCTGGGCAGGAGGATAGCTTCGAGCAGGACAAGGGAGAAGCCCTCTATAACCTGCGCCTCCGATATAGCCCATATGTTCATGGAGAGAATGAGACATTATAAAAAGGAGTACTTTATAAGCCTCATGATAAACGCCAAGGGACAGATAATAGAAGAGACAAGGGTTTCCATAGGAGATCTGTGCTCCAGCACTACCCATCCGAGAGAGGTGTTTATTGAAGCTGTCAGAAGAAGCGCCGGATCAGTGGTTTTTATACATAATCACCCCTCCGGGGATCCCACTCCCAGCGAAATGGATATATCTACGACCAAAAGGCTTATGGAAGCGGGAGAGATACTCGGGATCCCGGTTCTTGACCACATCATAATAGGGGATGGAAAATACGTAAGCATGAAAGGAAGGGGAATAATCTGAGGGATTCCCGGATTTACGGCACAGTGATTAAAAAGGACAGGGTATATGAGAAAACTAAAAAGTCAAAGCACATGCTGATAATAATATTTACAGGCCTCTTAGGTGTGCTTCTATCTGTCAGACTGTTTTCTCTTACTGTGCTTCAGCATGAAAAATGGCAGAGCTGCGCTGACGAAGCATCTCTCAGAGCGGTATATGAGACAGCGCCCAGAGGAGACATTCTCGACAGAAACGGGGAGATTATAGCCTCCAGCAGACCTGTGTATTCGGTAAATATAAGCAGAGTTGACATTACACGGGAAAAGGCGCTGGAAAATACGGCGAGAGTAATGGATATTCTCACTCAGAGAGGAGAAAATATCACGACCACTCAGGAGGAGGTGAGAGAAGCCTTATCGGACAGAGGCTACAGCTCCTATATGCCCATAACTCTTGCGGAGGATATTTCAGAGGAAACGGCAGATATAATACTGGCGGAAAGCCTGCCTCAGGTTCAGGTGTCAGTAAATTATGTAAGAGACTATCCCGAGGGAGCCTTTGCTTCTCATGTAATAGGATATATGGGGCGCATATCTGAAGAAGAGAAGGAAGAATATGTGGAAGAAGGGGTATACAGAGCCGATGAGCTTATAGGCAAGGAGGGTCTGGAAAAGGCCTTCGAATCAAAGCTTAAGGGTGAGGACGGCGTCAGCAGACTTCAGGTCGACTCCTCGGGAAACGTTAAGAAGCTTCTTGAAAAAAGCCGGGGTAAAAAGGGAGAGGATATTAAGACGACCATTGACAGTGAGCTTCAGAAGGTAACGGAGGAGGCCCTTGAGCAGGCTGTAATGGAAGCGGCGGCGGGAGGAACCTTTAAAAGCCGTTACGGAGACTGTAAGATGACATATGCTGAAAACGCAGCCGTGGGAGCGGCTGTGGCCATTGAGGTCAGCTCAGGAGAGGTTCTTGCCATGGCCAGCTTTCCCGACTTTGATCCCAACGATTTTGCCGTATCCATAACAGAGGAAAAATGGGAGGCTCTGCAGGCGGAAAACCCGGAGGATCCTCTGAGTCCCTCCCCTCTTTACAATGTGGCCTCAATGACAGCGGTGCAGCCCGGCTCCACCTTTAAGCCGGTGACAGCTCTGGCGGCTTTAAGCTGCGGACTTGACAGAAGCAGGTATCTTTACGATGGAGGCGCTGTATCAGCGGGAGACAGAACCTTCGGCTGCCTTCTCTGGAATGAAAGCAGGGAGGGCCACGGGTACGTTGATCTGAAAAAAGCCATGGCGGTGTCCTGTAACTACTATTTCTACGATATAGCGGCGGGAAGGGATTTTGCTTCGGGAAGGTCTCTCGGCTACGAAAGAAAAATGAACGTCAGCAGAATAAATGAGTACGCCAGAGGCCTGGGGCTGGGAGAAAAGACAGGCATACAGATTCCCGAAAGCAGCGGTACTCTTCCTACAAAGGAGCTTAAAATCAACGGTATAAAGTCCGGCCTGAGGAATTATCTTCTGGCTGAGAGCGAGACTTATTTCAGCAGGAGCATACTGAAAAGGAGGGAAGAGCTGAGGGAGGAAATAGAAAAAATAGTAAATTGGACAGATAAGGACTTGACTTTGAAGGAAATAATAGGCAAACTAAAAAGAAAGGATTTCATCAAGGACGATAAGATCGAAAATCTGGCCCGTGTCTGTAAATACGATTACTTTGACCAGGCGGACTGGTCTCTGGGAGACACCTTCAACGTGGCTATAGGTCAGGGGGATAACGCCTATACAACGCTTCAAATGGCCGGGTATATGGCGAGTCTGGGAAGCGGCGGACAGAGGAAAGAAGCAACCTTAATAATCGAGTCCGAAAAAGAGGGGTCCAAAGAGGAAGAAGTTAAAAATTCTGAAGAAAAATCGGCTTTATCTGAAAAAGATATAGACTATATAATCGAGGCGATGACAGAAGTGACGGAAGACGAAAGCGGTTCACTTTACAGTATGTTCAGCGCCTTTCCATACAGGGTAGCGGCCAAGACGGGCACAGCCCAGAGGGCGGGAAAGATCAGCACGGGAGATGAAAAGGACTATATCAGAAGACATCTTCATCTCATAGCCCCGGGCGTGTCCTTTAAAGACGCGGAGGAGGAGGCTCAGAGACTTATGAGGGAATATCCCGATCTGTATGAAGAGGAGGACGCGGCTCTCAGAAGAGCGGTTATAAATCTGAGCGGCAGGGAAATAACCTCGGAGGATATAGACGCGTATAAGGAAAGCTATGACAGCTTCGCGTGGACAGTGGCTCTGGCGCCGGCGGAAGAGCCCGAAATAGCGGTGGCGGTAATGCTGGTTCAGGGGAAAACCTCGTCTAACGCGGCGCCTGTGGCGCGGGAAATAATAGGAAAATACGGAGAAAACGCAGAATGGGAAGAGTTATTTTGATTTCATCTGGAAAGGGCGGCACGGGAAAGACCATGTTTGCTGTTAATATGGGAGCTATGCTGGCTGAGAGCGGAAGCCGGGTGCTCCTTATGGATATGGACATGGGCCTGAGGAACATGGATATATACCTGGGGATGGAAAATAAGGTTGTCTATAATATAATGGATGTAATATCCGGAGTCTGCAGGATAAAGAAAGCCATTCTCAAGGTGTCGGCTGTTGACAGACTGTATTTCATGGCGGCTGCCCCAAGAAGAGATGACAGGGATATAACGCCTCTTCACATGGAGGTCCTCTGCGGCAAGCTCAAGGGATACTTTGACTATATAATAATAGATTCACCGGCAGGTATAGGAGATTTTCTCGATACGGCCATGGCTCCCGCCGACAAGGGAGTAATAGTTACGGAGCCTGAGGGAGCCTCTCTGAGAGACGCGGATATAACTCAGAGATACCTGTCTGACGGGGGGCTTACGGATATATGCTTTGTAATAAACAAGGTAAAGGTGGAGCTTATGAGAACGGGACTGGTTCCGGGGCTTTCGGAGATATCGGCCATGCTTAAGGCTCCCATAGCCGGGGTTATTCAGGATGACGACAATATTCATATTTCTACCAACAAGGGAATACCCATAGTCTGTAAAAAGGGCACGTACATAGAAGAAAATTTCAGAAGCATCCTTCAGAGGATATTGAAGGATTGAGGTTAACCGTCGGCGGTCTGCGGGAAGTCTGTTTTATGTCTTCCCGTTTTTTTTTTATGAGGAGAAGTCATATTTTCTGTCTGCAGCTTATACTTAAAATAAGGCCCACTCCCATCATGGACGCGACCATGGAGGTTCCTCCGTAGCTGAGAAAGGGCAGAGTTATACCTGTAACAGGCATAAGCCCCATGGTCATGGCGATGTTTTCAAAGGCCTGAAAAAAGAACATCCCCACAAGGCCGGCGCCCAGAAGGGCTCCGTACAGATCTCTGGCATATCTGGCCGCCTTCAGGGAGCTGAATATGAAAAAAGCAAACAGCGCGATAATGGCCATTCCCCCCATAAACCCCGTTTCCTCCACAGCCGCGGCGAATATAAAGTCGGATTCCGGAACGGGAAGGAATCCCAGAGATTTGTGTGTCCCCTCAAGAAATCCCTTTCCCAGAAAGCCTCCAGACCCTATGGCTGTTTTGGAATTCCATACCTGGTAATTACCGGGAAGATCCAGGTTTTCGGGACTTAAAAAGGCGTCTATTCTATCCTTCTGATAATCTGCCATAAAAAAATAAAGCATGGGGATCAGAAGAAGAAAGGAAAGAGCTGCCCTGCCTATTATTTTCAGCTCCAGGCCCGAGCAGAAGACCATGAATATCCATATGGCGCAGAAAACACATCCGCTTCCGAAATCCTCCTTGGCCACAATGAGTATAAAGGGGCAGGCGTAAAGAGCGGCGCTGAGAACACCCTTAAAGGTAGAAAGGCAGGAGCTGTTTTTTGAAAGATAAGAAGCCATGACCATGATAAATGTTATCTTTACTATTTCAGAGGGCTGAAGAGTTGTGAAGCCTATGTCTATCCAGGAGCGGGAACCGTAAAAGGAAACACCCAGGCCCGGAATATATACGGAAAGCAGAAAAATTACGCTGAAAATATATATATACTTTTCCAGGTTCATAAAGCATCTGTAGCCCAGCATGAGTATGGCCGCTGCTGACAGCAAGCCGAGAAGCAGGGCTACAGACTGTATTAAAACTTCCCTGGAAAGGAAAGTGCCTTCGCTGTGAGCGATGCTCACCAGGGTGCCTATTCCCATAAGGGACAGGAGGATGGCGGCTGACAGTATTTTGTAATTGCAGGATTTAATTACGTAGGAAAATTTGCCCATCATTACCCTCCAATTCCTTGACTAATTAGCCAAAAAAGTCTATAATGCTATTGTGTGCTTTTAACTAAATATTATTAC
>DVMP01000160.1 GCA_018714925.1 Candidatus Allocopromorpha excrementigallinarum | reverse complement strand
GAGAGTTTCCTTCGTATCGTCTTCCGTAAAATCTCCCGCCTTTTCCAGCTTCTTCACCTTGTCGTTGGCTTCTCTTCTCAGATTTCTCACGGCCACCTTGCTGTCCTCACCCAGCTTCTTTACAACCTTGGTGAGCTCCTTTCTTCTTTCCTCTGTTACCTGAGGAATCTGAAGTCTTATAACCTTTCCGTCGTTTACTGGATTTATTCCTATGTTGGCCGCGTTAATGGCCTTTTCTATCTCCGGTATGCTCTTTGGGTCAAAAGGTGATATCATCAGTGTTCTCGGCTCAGGCACCGATATGTTTGCCAGGGCCTTAAGAGGAGTCGGCGTTCCGTAATACTCTACCGTAACCTTGTCTACCAGGGCCGCGTTGGCGCGTCCCGCTCTTACTGTGCCCATTTCC
This sequence comes from Candidatus Allocopromorpha excrementigallinarum, assembly GCA_018714925.1. Lineage (GTDB taxonomy): Bacteria > Bacillota > Clostridia > Peptostreptococcales > Anaerovoracaceae > Lentihominibacter > Lentihominibacter excrementigallinarum. Next base: position 15,606 of record DVMP01000160.1, on the reverse strand, counting down.
TCCTTCAGAACCTTTATGGTTTTTTCTATTTTTTCTTCCAGATTTCCCATATCAAAATCACTCATTTTTTCTTCCTCCGAATATCTCTACTTTACAACCGTTCCTATTTTTTCCCCGCAGACCGCTTTCATTATATTTCCTTCCTCAGCGAGGGCAAATACGTGTATCCTTATATTGTTGTCACGGCACAGGGAAGCCGCCGTGGAATCCATTACCTTAAGATCCTTCTCCAGCACCTCCTTGTGAGTGAGAACATCATATCTTACAGCATCCGGATTTTTTTCCGGATCATCTGAATACACTCCGTCGACCTTCTTTGCCAGAAGTATAACCTCCGCGTCTATCTCCGCCGCTCTCAGAGCCGCCGTGGTGTCTGTGGAGAAGAAGGGATTTCCCGTTCCGGCTCCGAATATTACCACCTTGCCGTGGTCCAGATGGCTCATGGCCTTTCTCCGTACGTATGGCTCGGCCACCTCTCTCATTTCTATTGCCGTCTGCACCCTTGTAGGTATTCCTTCGGCCTCAAAAGCATCCTGAAGAGCCATGGCGTTTATTACAGTGGCGAGCATTCCCATGTAATCTGCCGTCGCCCTGTCCATGCTCTTGCCTGTCCTGCCTCTCCAGAAGTTGCCTCCGCCTACGACTACAGCCACCTGCACTCCCATTTCACTAACATCCTTGATCTGCATGGCGACCTTTTTCAGCATGTCTTCGTTTATACCGAAATGATCATCGCCTGCCAGCGCTTCTCCGCTTATTTTCAGAAGCACCCGTCTGTATTTAGCACCCATATCCGACTCCTTGCTCTTATCTTTTGGGAAAACCACCCTCCGCGGCCGGTATTCTCAGCGTTTATTATACCATATATGGGATTCAAATCAAAACTCTTTTAACGGCGGCGGCAAATTTACAATATGTACTGTCAGTCATTTACAAGTCTTTCCACAGCTTCTCTCAGCTGCTCCATCTTTATGGGCTTTACAAGATACTCGTTCATTCCCGCCGTCATTGCTCTTTCTCTGTCGTCTTTAAACACATTGGCGGTCATGGCTATTATGGGAATATCGCTGTCCCTTCTGTTGAGTCCTCTTATGGTAACAGCGGCCTGACATCCGTCCATCACGGGCATCTCTATATCCATGAAAACAGCCTTGTAAAAGCCTTCCTCCGATTCCATGAACATGTCAACCAGGTCCTCGCCGTTTTCCGAAGCGTCCACCTCAAAGCCCAGGTCCTCAAGATACGTTGATATCACTTCCCTGTTGTCTCTCATGTCTTCAGCCATTAAAACTATTTTTCTCTCCTTCAGCTTCTGTTCCTTCGCTCGCTTGAATTCCTCCACGTCCTTGAGGAATATTTCTCCGGAAGCCTCCCTGAAGTCGAAATCAACGGTAACGAGGGTTCCTCTCCCCGGCTCGCTTCTTATATCTATCCTGCCTCCCAGTATGTCCACCACGTTTTTCACTATGGACATTCCAAGCCCCGCGCCCTGTATTCCGTTCACCCTTATATCGTCGGCTCTCACAAATGGCTCGAATATATGCTGTAAGAAATCCTCCGACATTCCTATTCCGTTGTCCTCGCAGGTGAATCTGTATGTAGTCATTCCCCTTTTACGGTTTTTTCTCTCCTCTGCCCGAAGCTTTACAAAACCTCCCTGAGGCGTATACTTCACGGCGTTGGTGGCCAGATTGATTATTACCTGAAGAACATGGCTGTAATCTCCCGATACCGTTCTGTTTACAATATCCCTGGAGGAAAAGCTGAGAACTATACTCTTTCCCTCAGCCAGAGGCTCAAGGAGCACCATCACCTCGTCGGTCAGCTCCTCCACGGAAAACTCCCTCTCCTGAACAAGAGATCTTCCCTCCTCCAGCCTGGTAATGTCCAGAACGTTGTTTACTGTGTCTATCAGATGATCTCCCGCCTTGCTTATCTTTTCAAGACACTCTTTTACCTTTTCCCTGTCGTCTATATGGTATCTCGCTATATCGCACATGCCTATTATTACGTTAAGCGGCGTCCTTATTTCATGGGACATGTTTGACAGAAACTCCGCCTTCTTTGTCAGCTCTGACGCTTCCTTTGACTGGTCCGTGGATTTTTGTCTTATTTCCGATTCCTTCAGCATACCTTCTTCCCCTCCAAAATATTATTTTTATACGGTACGAACACACCATTAAATATTTTAGCTGTTGAAGAAGGTCTTCTACAGATTTTTTATCGACAGCCTCTGCTGTTTTCTTTGAAAATCATCTATATTCCGACATGTTTCGACAGAATTTGAGATACATATTACCCCCTTTGAAAAGGGGGTTTTCTCTCTGCTATTTCATTCTTTCCTGCTTTACCTTGCGGTCAATCACGTGTCTTCCCGCCAGCTCGGCAGTTATCTCCTCGGGCTTTATACCCTGCTCCACCATCATTACCATAAGATGATATGCCAGATCCGCGACCTCATATATGGTTTCCGCCCTGTCACCCTTGGCTCCGGCGATTATCACCTCGGTGGATTCCTCGCCTACTTTTTTCAGTATCTTGTCCATACCCTTTTCAAAGAGATAGGAGGTATAGCTTCCCTCTTTGGGATTTGACTTTCTGCCCGCCAGCATCTCGTAAAGTCCCTTGTAGGAAAAGGGCGTCACATCCTCCGCGGCGTATTCCCCGTTGAAAAAGCAGCTTTCCGCTCCCGTATGACAGGCGGGGCCGTTTTTTATAACCTCCACCACAAGGGCGTCCCTGTCACAGTCAGAGGTTATGCTCACCACCTTCTGAGTATTGCCGCTGGTCTCTCCTTTTCGCCAGAGCTCCTGTCTGCTTCTGCTGAAAAAGCATGTATATCCTTCCTTTACCGTTATTTCAAGAGACTCTCTGTTCATATATGCCAGGGTCAGAACCTCCTTGGTATAGTAGTCCTGAACTATGGCGGGAATAAGTCCCTTTTCGTCGAATTTAAGATTGTTTATATCCATTGCCTCATCTCCTTACAGTCTCACTTCAACTCCCTCTGCTCTGAGATACCTCTTAAGCTCTCCTATTCTTATTTCCTTAAAGTGAAATATACTTGCCGCCAGACCTGCGTCTATTCCCTCAAGGGCGAAAAGCTCTGAAAAGTCCTCCTTTTTTCCCGCTCCTCCTGAGGCTATTATAGGAACCTTTACCCTCGCGGCGATCTCCTGGAGCATTTCAAGATCAAAGCCTTCCTTTACACCGTCTGTATCTATGCTGTTGACAACAAGCTCTCCGGCTCCGCGGTTCACTCCGTCTACAGCCCACTCAACGGCGTCTATGCCGGTATCAACTCTTCCGCCCTTTGAAAAGAGTCTGTAGCGGCCGTCCACTCTTTTTATGTCCATGCTGAGAACAACACACTGGTCTCCGTACTTTTTGGCGGCTTTTTCTATAATATCCGGGTTCTTTATGGCTCCGCTGTTTACGCTCACCTTATCGGCCCCGCATTTCAATACTCTGTCAAAATCCTCCAGAGTATTTATGCCGCCTCCTACAGTAAGCGGAATAAATATTCGGGACGCGGCCTTTTCCAGAATGTCGGTAAAGATCCCTCTTTCCTCAACGCTTGCGGTTATATCGTAAAACACCAGCTCGTCCGCTCCCTCTCTGTTGTAGAACTCAGCCATTTCCACAGGGTCGGAAACATCCTGTATTCCCTTAAAGTTCTTACCCTTAACCACTCGTCCGTTTCTCACGTCGAGGCACGGGATTATTCTCTTGGTAATCATAACAAATCCTTTCTCTGCTCATCCTCTTCCGCTGTCTTTACAGCCCGCTGAAGATCCAGCTTTCCGCTGTAGACGGCTTTTCCCAGTATGGCTCCGCTTACAAGCTCCTTAAGGGCCGCTATTTCTTCTTCGGAGCTGATGCCGCCTGATGCTATTATATCGAGGCCCTTTATTGAGGAAAGCTTTTTATATGCTTCCATGTTGGTTCCCCTGAGACTTCCGTCTCTTGATATATCCGTATATATGACCGTCCTTACGCCTTCGTCTCTCAGCCTTACGCAGAAGTCGAAGCTGTCTGCAGCTGTAGTCTCCTTCCAGCCGCTTACAGCCACAAGACCGTCTCTGGCGTCAACGCCTACGGCTATCTTTTCTCCGTACCTTTTTACGGCCTCAGCAAGAAACCCGGGATCCTTTACCGCCGCCGTTCCCAGAATCACTCTTCCGACGCCCAGCTCCAGATACCGCCTTATTCTGGCCTCGTCTCTTATGCCTCCTCCCACCTGGACGAACATATCGACTTCCTTTACTATTCTTTTTATTGTGTCAAAGTTGGCCGGCCTTCCGTCTCTGGCTCCATCCAGATCCACTATGTGGAGATTGGAGGCTCCCTTTCTTCTGAAATCTTTCGCTACCTCCACAGGGTCGTCGCTGTAAACCGTCATTTTGTCGTAGTCTCCCTGAAAAAGCCTTACAGCCTTCCCCTCTCTTAAATCTATCGCCGGAAAAATCTTCATCCTTTTCCTCCCGTGTCCGTATTTTTTTAAATTTCCACAAAGGCCCTGAGGATTCTCAGGCCTGTATCTCCGCTTTTCTCAGGATGAAACTGAGTGCCATATACTCTGTCGTTTCTTACTGCTCCCGTTATTTTCACGCCGTATTCCGACGAGGCTATCCTGCCGTCTTCACAGTCCCTGCCGTAAAAGCTGTGTACATAGTAAACGTACTCTCCCTGGTCTATATACTTAAAAAGAGGCTCATCCTCAGAAAAGCTCAGGCTGTTCCAGCCTATATGAGGAACCTTAAGGCCCTCTATTCCCTTTTCTCTCAAATCCTCGCTTATGGAGGCTATCCTGCCCTTTACAAGGCCCAGACCTCTGTGATGGCCGTATTCAAAGCTCTCCTCAAAGAGAAGCTGCATACCCAGACATATTCCCAGCATAGGCTTGCCCCTTTCCACCTGCTCCATTACCACCCGGTCAAGGCCTGATGACCTGAGCTTTTTCATGGCGTCCTCAAAGGCTCCCACTCCCGGAAGTATTATTCTGTCAGCCTTCTCCAGCTCCTCTCTTTTCCCTGTTACTACAGGCTCTTCCCCTATGTACCTTAAAGAGGCGGTCAGGGAAAAAAGATTTCCGACTCCGTAATCTATTATTCCTATCATATTACAGTACTCCTTTTGTCGAAGGTATTTCATCAGCGTATTCCTCTTCTATGGAGCAGGCCTCTCTCAGAGCCCGTCCAAGAGCTTTGAACACCGCTTCTATTATGTGATGCGTATTTTCTCCCGACAGCATTCTTATATGTACCGTCAGCCCCATTTCCCGGGCCATGGCGTATATAAACTCCTTTACAAGCTCAGTGTCAAAATCTCCCACCTTCTGCGAAGGTATGTCCACGTCAAAGCTTACCGAAGCCCTTCCGCTTATATCCACGGCGCACAGTATCAGAGCTTCATCCATGGGAAGTATCATGGAGCCGTATCTTCTTATGCCCTTTTTATCTCCCAGGGCTTCCTTAAAGGCCGTTCCCAGAACGATTCCTATGTCTTCCGTAGTGTGATGAAAATCCACCTGGGTATCGCCCTTGCATTCAACCGCCAGATCAAATCTTCCGTGGCGGGCGAAAAGCTGAAGCATATGGTCTAAAAATCCGCAGCCCGTATCTGTCTCATAGGCTCCCGTTCCGTCTACCTCCAGCGCCAGAGATATATCGGTTTCCATGGTTTCTCTAAGTATTTTCTTTCTTCTCATACTGAGGGTCCTCCTGCCGGTATTCCTTGAGTATCTCTTGGGTAGCTGTCAAAAGCTCCTCCATCTCATTGTCTGTTCCTATGGTTATCCTCACAAAATCTCTTATGCGGGGTTTTCCAAAGTACCTGACTATTATATTATATTTTCTCAGTTTTGTGAAATATTCTTCCCCCGGAATGCTCTCATGCCTCGCGAAAACAAAGTTTGCCTTTGATGGCAGCAGGATGAAGCCCATTTTTTCCATTTCAGAGACAAATTTTTCCCTGGTGCGGATTATCCTCCCTGTCATCTGCTCAAAGTATTCCCTGTCTCTCATGGCCTCGACTCCGGCCTTTATGGAAAGCCGGTTCAGATTATACGGGTTAAAGCTGAACTTTATTCTGTTGAGGTCAGCGATAACCTCCTCATGACCCAGGGCAAAGCCTATACGGGCCCCTGCCAGGCTTCTGGATTTTGAAAAGGTCTGCACCACCAGAAGATTGTCGTAGCCTTTAAGCAGCTTCACGCAGCTCTCGGCGCCGAAATCAACATAGGCCTCATCTATTACCACCAGATTTTCTCTGTTGCTCTTTAGAATTCTCTCTATGTCCTTAAGACTCATGGCCATGCCTGTAGGCGCGTTGGGATTGGTTATGACTATGGTTCCGTCAGCTCTTTCATAATCCCTGGGATTCACGGAAAAATCAGATGCAAGAGGCACCTTTACCGCCTCGGCTCCGAAAACGTCGCAGTATACGGGATAAAAGCTGTAGCTTATTTCCGGAAAATAAAAGCGTCTGTTTTTGCCCTGGAAAATCATAAATATAAAGGCGAGGATCTCATCAGACCCGTTTCCCGTCATAATCATGGACTTGTCTATGCCGTAGAAGTCCCCTATGGCCTCCGCAAGCTCCGCCGCCTCAGGATCCGAATAAAGCCTGAGTCCTTCCGCCTCTTCCCTGCTGATTATCTTCAGAACGCCGGGAGCCGGAGGATAAGGGTTTTCATTGGTATTGAGCTTTATAAGCCTTTTAAGATTCTTCGGCTGCTCTCCCGGAGTATAGGGCTCAAGCTCTTTATATCTTTCGTCTAAAAATCTGCTCATTTCACCTTTTCCCTCAATTGATTAAGCATTCTGCTTATTATTTCATTTTTGAATTTAAAGCTGGTCTTGTTGGCTATGAACCTGGCGCTTATGTCTTTAAACTCCTCTATAACCTTAAGATGATTTTCCCTTATGGTGCTTCCCGTTTCCACTATATCCACTATAACATCTGAAAGTCCCAGTATGGGAGCCAGCTCTATGCTTCCGTTCAGCTTTATTATATCTATATCTCTGTTCTTTGTCCCGTAAAATTCCTTGGCCACATTGACATATTTCGTAGCTACTCTGAGAGTTCTGTCGGGATCCTCAACGTAATTTTCAGGGGCTGCCACCGCCATCCTGCATTTTCCTATTTTAAGATCAAGAAGCTCGTAAACATCGGCTCCTGTCTCCATAAGTATGTCCTTGCCTACTATACCCACGTCGGCGGCGTGATGCTCCACATATATGGCCACGTCGCTGGGCTTTACAAGAAGGTATCTTACTCCCTTCTGGGGACTTTCAAAGACAAGCTTTCTGTTCTGCTCGTAATAACCGGGACAGTCGTATCCTATGGATGCCAGCATTTCATAAACCTGATCTCCCAGCCTTCCCTTAGGCAGCGCTATATTTAACATTATATTTCCTCCTTTACCGGCTGTCCCTCTCTGAGGACATATTTTTCTCTGTATCTGATTCCCTCCGGTTCTTTTCTTTCAGCCCTGACGGAAAGCCCTCTGCTCTGAAGGGCTTTTAAAGCCTTCGCCGTTTCCGTCATGTCCGCCTCTCCGTATATCAGCACAGCGTCCACATCATACCTGGGCATCTGCTGCTTTCCCTTTGTCAGCTCATCGAGATAGATAGCGAAGCCTATGGCCCCCGCCTCCTTTCCGAAAAGCTTCATGGCCTTGTCGTACTGGCCGCCGGCAAGCACGCAGCCCGGAAGGTCTCTGATATATCCTCTGAAGATTATTCCGTTATAATAGGCGATATCGTTTACCATGGAAAGATCTAACTGTATGTTCTCTGAGAGACCCATCCCTCTCAACGCCCGGCAGTACTCCTCAAGCTCCCTCACATCCTCCTCCATGGTTGTATCAAGAGCCATTTCCAGCGCCCTTTTAACGGCTTCCTCGGGATTTCCGTAGAGGAAGGGAAGTCTGCACAGCATATCCGTCACCTCGTTTTTAAGCCCTGCCTTTTCAGCGGCCTCGGAAATTCCCGTTATGTTCTTTCTTCTTATATTGTTTAAAAGCTCAAGGTAAACGCTCTCGCTGAGCTGGAGAGCCCTGAGAAAGTTCATGGTGTAATTCATATTGGAAATTTCCAGAAGATAATCCTCATTTATGGTTTTAAGCGACTCAGCCGCCAGAACCATTACCTCAAGGATGCTGTATTTCGTCACATCCCCCATATACTCAAGACCCATCTGGTTTATTTCCTTAAATGAGTGGTTTTCCTTGCTTTCTCTGTAAACATTTTCTATGTAGTATATCTTTTCGCTTTTTCCCTTCTCCGCCCTGGTGTTGTTTATTATGCTCAGGGTTACGTCAGGCTTCATGGCCAGAAGTCTTCCGTCGAGATCCGTAAAGGAAAGCACCTTGTCTCCTGTAAAAAAATCTCTGTTTTCAACGTAAAGAGAATATTCCTCAAATTTGCTTATCTTGTATTTCTTATACCCGTATTTTTCATAAAGGCCTCTCAGCTCAAGGGTTGCCGTCTCATCAGGCCTCAAATTGTATTTCATCATATTTCGTCCCTTCACAGTGCGCTTTCACACAGTATCACTTTATCACATTAAATCAATAACGTCCTGAAGTTAATTATATATTCTCTTTCAAAAAAAGTCCAGTCCTTTTACTAAAGGCCGGACATTTTTTCAGAAAGAAGCTTCACAGCCGCGGTCCTGCCGCTTTCACTGTAGTTGGTAACTCCCTTTCCCTCGTTAGGATGTATTATGGAAAAGGCAGCGTCCGCCGCGAAGCACACCGACATAATAATACATATGGCTGCGGCGGGCTTTCTGGGAATCCGTTTGAAAACCTCATCCAGAAACGGAGCGACTATGTAAACGCACAGACACCCTCCGAGGGCGAACATTATAAGGCCCTCCGCGCATATACGTCCGTTAAGGTTGAGAAAATATCCCGAATAGTTCCACCAGTATTTATGCTGAGTTTCCCACAGAGCCCATGATGTGAAATACTCAACCACGCCGCATACGGCCATGGTGAGTACAAACATGAGCGCCGGTTTGTCGGCAAATCTTTTAAGGAGTACCAGAACAAGAACTCCTCCCGCCCCGTATATGGGCAGCCATGGGCCGTGAAGAAAGCCTCTGTTTACAAATACTCCTTCTCCAAAAAGGTGCAGAGACACCTCCCACATCCAGCCTATAAATGAAAAGGCGAAGAATATCATTATAAGAGATGTGAGCGAATAATGTCTGTTATACTCAACGCTTGCCCATCCCATCACCCTTTTGTCCCTGAGGTGATGCTCTTCAGCGGGATATTCCGCGGCTTCAGTATCTGCATACAGTCTGCTGTCATTGAAGTAAGCCGAAAGCTCCGTATTTTTTTCCAGCTCCGCCTTTCTGAGTGTATAGTAAAGCTCTCCGCAGGTCATGTCCCTGTAGGGAATAATATATGCCCACCTGAGGATTCCCAGGGTAAGTATATTAAGCGCGTACCAGCCTATAAATGAAGCGTCCAGAAGAAAGGCCCTGAATTTATTCCCTCTCATCATCTCAATGGACAGTCTGAAGGCATCCCTGCTTCCCGTGTCGGGATTTTCGGCCAGAATATATGGCACCATCCTGTAGGAGTATCTTTTGATTATTCCTCCTATTACAGTAAGATCCCACAGAAACAGAAGCGCCGCCCTCTTAAGCATTACTAAGGCCGTATGCTTCCATCTTCCCACTCTCCAGGGGAAGAGAAGCCTGCCCGGGCGGCTGCTGTGATAGGAGCGGTTTTCCATAATAAATCTGCACCGGCCCACCTGAAGCACATTTATGATGAAAATGATTATAAAGCCCGATATGACCGCTCCCGTGAGAATTATAACACCTTCTCCCAGTCTGTCCTTGAAGACCATGTTGTTGACAGCGTCCAGTACGCCGTACAGCACCGATCTTTCAGCCGTAACCTTATTGTAAACCTTTGCCAGCACGCCCTTTGTGGGATTATAATGCTCTCCCAGAAAAGCAAGGGCTCTTTCCTCACCATCGCCTTCCGTAATGTCTCCCATGCTTATCTGCCAGTCTCTCAGTATGTCCGCGTTGGTATTAACATACAGCTTTCCGTTTTCAGGAGACCCTGAGGGCTGGTCGAAATAAAGACCCAGCTCCACTCCTCCCACGAGAAATGTCATCAATATGCTTATGCCTACGATCCTCCAGTAATTTTTCCTGAGAGCGCTCCGGCCTCCGGATTTCATGTCCTTTATCTGCCACATCTTCTTCTCTTTCATTTCTCACCGTCTTACTTCTCAATGAATTTTACGTCTATTATCATTACCTCGCTGTCGGTACCTATCCGCATAGGCGGGCCCCAGAGCCCTGCTCCGGAGGTTACGCAGGATACGCTTCCTCCCTTTTCAAATATACCGTATGAATTCTCATATGTCATCTTCAATATTAAATTTGCGGGAAAGATCTGCCCGTTATGAGTGTGTCCCGAAAGAACTATATCAGCCCCCGCTTCTGAAAACTCCTCCATGTCCGAGGGCTGGTGATCCATTACGATAACGGGAATTCCTTCCTCCGCATCTCTCAGCAGCTCCTCAGTGTCCAGCCTTGTGCCGCCTTCCTTCTCAGTCTTTGAGCCGTCCTTTCTTCCCGCTATATAAAATTTGTTTTCTATTAGAACCTTCCGGTCCTCCAGAAGGGTCATATCCGCCTCCTTAAGAAATTCCCTGAAATTACCGTCGCTTTCCGGCTCCTTCCCGCCGAAGGTGAAGCCGGCCAGTATTTTTTCCTCAACGTCGTGATTTCCCCAGCAGACATATGTCCCGTAAAGGCTTTCCATTTCCGCCAGTCTGTCCGCCAGCCTTTCCGGATCCTTAAGGGCCGCGTATTCGTTATCGAACACATCTCCCGCCACAGCGACTATATCCGCGTCGCTTTCGTTTACGGCTCTGACTATGCTGTCGATATGCTCCTCCCCTGTATTGTATCCAAGATGGAGATCAGCTATAAGAGCTATTCTCAGCTCCCCGGCCTTTTCCGCCTCCACCTCTATTTCATCCTTCCTGACGTACACCTTATCTCCGTGATACACTCCGTAAAAGCTCAGGAGTATTATTATCACAGCCGCGCATGCTCCTCCCATGGCAAGGCTTTTGCCTGAAGGCCGGCTGTCTTTCCAGATGGTTTTACTGAGTATAAGCCTTGCTCCGTCAAAGATCAGAATAATCACTGTCGTCAGACCCAATACTCCCAGCCAGTAATTGGAGACGTACTTGAAAAATCTGTGTATTTCCCCTGTCTCAATTATCATTCCCAAAAGAGGAGAAGAGGCGAAAAAGACAAAGACTCCCATGAGCGTTGCCTTTACCGCCGGGTGTCCCAGCTTTCCCCAGAGCGCTTCCATCCACCTGCTCATCCTGAAAAAAATATAAACATTTATGGCGATGTATAAGGGTGCAAGTATCACTGCTATCATTTTTTAATCTCCAAAAAAGATCAAAATAAAATCCGGCTGTATCCGGATCTTATTTCCTCTGCCGCTTCCTTCCGATGCCTGTCACATCATTTACTTTTTCCCGGCCCGTCTGTTTATTACAGAAGCCATGTACGCAGCCCCGAATCCGTTGTCTATGTTGACAACGGCCACGCCGCTGGCGCAGCTGTTAAGCATAGACAGCAGGGCTGAGAGTCCGCCGAGATTCGATCCATATCCTATACTTGTGGGAACAGCTATTACCGGAGCGTCCACAAGGCCTCCCACTACACTTGCCAGAGCCCCCTCCATACCGGCTATTACTATTACCACATCAGCGGCTCTTATAATATCCAGCTTCGCGAAAAGGCGGTGTATTCCCGCTACTCCCACATCGTAAACTCTGAAGACCCTGTTGCCGAAAAGACCGGCTGTTACAGCGGCCTCCTCTGCCACCGGAATGTCCGCGGTCCCCGCGGTGACTACCGCGACGCTTCCTTTTTCTCCGTCCTTTTTTTCTTCGCCTATATCGGCTATTATTCGGGCTTCTTCATAATATACAGCATCGGGAAGAGCCTCCCTTACAGTCTCAAAAGCTGTCCTTGAAGCTCTCGTGCCTATAATGGTTCCGCCCTTTTGAGACAGCTCCTTCATTATATCTCTTATCTGCTCCGGTCTTTTCCCCTGACAGAAAATCACCTCCGGAAAGCCTGTTCTCAACGCTCTGTGGTTATCAACGCTGGCAAAGCCCAGGTCCTTAAAGGGAAGATCCCTGAGCCTGTCAACAGCCTCCTCCGTCTCTATGCTTCCTTTTTTTACATTTTCCAAAATCTCTCTTATATCTCGTTCATCCATTGCCTGTTCCCGCCTTCCTTCCTTTATGGCGACATACTAAAAATTTTCTTTTTCCTCGGCCAGCTTGGCAAGCTCCTCCTGCTCAAGCACCGTATAGGCCACTTTACCCACCAGGGTCTGCGGCAGCTTGTTTCTGAACTCAAATTCATAAGGCATGGCGTACTTGGCTATATTTTTCGAGCAGTACCTTCTTATGCTTTCCCTGGTCTCCTCGTTTGGCTCAGATCCTCTCTTAAGCACCACAAAGGCCTTTACCTTCTGTACCTTATAAGGATCGGGGACTCCTATGACTGTGCACATGAGTACGTCGGGATGGGAATCTATTATGTTTTCAAGCTGAGACGGGTATATGGAATATCCCGATGAAATAATCATTCTCTTCAGTCTCTGCTTGTAATACACAAAGCCCTCCTCATCCATGGTTCCCAGATCTCCCGTGTGGAGCCATAAAAGACCGTCCTCATGTATCTGGAGAGTGCTCTCCGTTTCTTCCGGATCATCAAGATAGCCTTCCATTACCGTAGGCCCGCTTATACATATCTCGCCTTCATCTCCGTAGGGTATTTCCACCTTTGTACTGGCCTTTACAATTTTATAATATGTATCCGGAAAAGGAATTCCTATGCTTCCTTCCTTAAAGAAGTCCTTAGGTGTGAGACAGCTGGCTGTAACGCACTCTGTGGTGCCGTATCCTTCTCTTATCTGTACCTCAGCTCCGTGCTCTCTGAGAAAGGCATCCACCTTTCTCTTAAGAAACACCGACAGGCTGTCACCTCCTGAAAATACCCCCTCCAGGCATGAGAGATCCACATTCTTCATGTTTCTGCTTCGCAGAAGCGCCTCGTATAAGGTCGGTACTCCCGCTATGTAGTTTGGCTGAACTCTCTTCAGCAGCCTGGCATAGGTTTTCACGTTAAACTGGGGGACAAGAACGCATACGCAGCCTCCTACCAGCATGGTATGGACGCATACTCCCAGTCCGAAGCCGTGGAACATAGGCATTATGGCCAGCATCTTATGTCCCCTTGAAACACAGTCTCCGGCGGCTATGGTCTGAAGAGCCAGCGCGTTAAAGTTTCTGTTAGTCAGGATTATCCCCTTGGTCTTTCCCGTTGTACCGCCGCTGTAAAGTATTACCGCCTGATCCTCTCCCTTTTTGCAGGCCGCGAATTCTCCCCTGTATTCCGTTCCTCTTTTCATAAGATTATTAAAGGATATAATATCTTCGCTGTACCGTACCTTTGGTATCTTTCTCCCCTTGGTGAGAGCAAAGCCCGCTTTTTTTATGCCCGACAGCTCGTCGGATATGGAGGCTACCACGATTTTTTCAAGATAAGGAAGCTCCCACATTATGTTTTCCAGCTTTTTAAAAAAACCGTCGAGGATGAGTATTCCTCTGCTTTTGGAATGATTCAGATAGAACTTCATCTCCCCCTCTGAGGAAAGAGGATGTATCATATTGGATACGCATCCTATTAAATTTACGGCATAAAACATGATCACCGCCTGCGGGGTGTTGGGCATGCATACGGTAATCCTGTCTCCCTCTCTGAAGCCTTCCGCCGACAGGCCTCTGGCGCATATGTAAACCTTTTTTATGAATTCTCCGTAGGTCTCCCCTTTTCCCATAAAGTCATAGGCTGTGTAGTTCTCATAGCCTTTGGCGTTTTCCTCTATAAGCTGAAACATGCTGCAGTCAGGATAATCTATGGTCCTGGGCACATTCCCGTAGGAATCCAGCCACGGCGCCTTTACGCTTTTCTGTTGGTTCATCTTCATTTTCTACCCCTTGCTTTCACTGCGCCGCCGAAGAGTTGACCACGGCCGCGCTTTCTTCTGAATCGCGTTTACAGGACTAATAATATCTGGATTTAATCTGAGGGTCAACAATATAAAAGGTTTTTTCTTGAAAATTTCACTTTGCCGGGGTATTATGTTTACTGCGCGCCGCTTTCTATATCTATATGAGATTGCAAGGAATAAAGCAGTTTTTCTGATCAATCGGTATTACTTCTTCGCACATGCAGACAATACCGCCGCTGCCGCGTTCCAGGGTTGTTTTGTCGAGTACCTCGTATTTTTTGATTTCTCTGCGGTCAGGATTCGCAGATTTTTTGATTTCCAGCGGATGAACCAGTCCGTTTTCTTCTACAATTACATCAATTTCTTTCGCGTTGGAGTCACGGTAGTATGTCAGGTTCGCTTTATCTGCTGAGTATGAATAATTTTTCAAAAGCTCAATCACAACATAATTTTCAAAGTAATTCCCGCTTGCCGCACCATGCATCAAAGTGTCCCTGGTAAGCCACATAGACAGATAGGCACACAATCCCGTATCACAGAAATACAGCTTGGGTGTTTTTACCAAACGCTTCAATTCATTATTGTCAAAGGGCGGCAAAAGATAAACAATGCCTAACCCCTGCAAAATCCGCAGCCATTCCTTGGCTGTGGGCTGGGAAATTTCGGCTGCCTCCGCCAAAGTTTTATAGTTTACCTGTTCGGCTGTCAGCGCGGCGCAGCCATTCAGAAATTTTCGAAAACGGACAGAATCAGTAATGCCGCCTTCCTCCGCCACATCCCGCATCAGATAGATTTCAATATAAGAATTGAAATACTCCTGTCTCTGCTCGGCATCGGCCCGCAGCGCGTCAGGCATCCCGCCACGCCAGATATGCTCGAACACATCTACAATATCGTTCTTCCTTGCCGTTTTCTGCCGCTCCAAAAGACAGGTCAGTGAGAAATCCAGTTTATTTGCAAAAACTTCTCCATCCACTTCATTTTTGGAAAGACTGTACAGTTCCAGAATCCCAATTCTTCCGGCCAGCGTGTCACGGATATTTTTCATCATCTTATACTGCTGGGAACCGGTCAGCCAGAATAATCCTCTTTCTTCCGTTTCATCGCACATAATCTTAATCTGTTCAAACAGCTCCGGGGCTTTCTGTATTTCGTCAATAATGATGGGAGGCTTGTAGGTCTGAAAAAACAATACGGGATCCGTTTGAGCCAGGATTCTCGCCATAGTGTTATCCATTGTCACATAAGTGCGGTTTTGCCCCTCGGCCAGATGTTTCAGCATGGTAGTTTTGCCGACCTGCCGTGCACCTGTCACAAGTACCGCTTTAAAAAAGGAACTCATACGCAAAAATTTCCGTTCCAACGTACGCTCAATGTATTGCATAATATGGCCTCCCTGTTTTTAAGAAAATATAAAGTATACTTTATTTTATCCTAAAAAACATATCCGTGTCAACTAAGCCAGAGCACGAAGTACCTCCCCAATATCCCCGTCAATACAGACTGTACAC